>JABHFC010000150.1 GCA_018676275.1 Gammaproteobacteria bacterium
CCAGAGTACGATGAGTATGCATTATGCCTTTTGGGATACCGGTCGTGCCGGAAGAAAGGGCAATCACCGCGGTCTCATCTGCGGATACAGGCATAGGTTCAAAATCGAGTTCGTAATTTTCAAGATCACGCGGTATGAGTGGATCTGAGGTGGAAGACAGTTTTTCCTCTGGCGTAATACCGGACTCTGAACAAATCGAGGCTGTAATAAAGGCTACCTGTTTACATAATGAGCTGGCTTTCTCACCGAAAGCACCGTCATACACCAGTACTCGGGGTGATATGCGCTCCAAAATCTTTGCCAAAATAGATTCTGACTCACGCACATGCAAAGCAACGGGTATTGCTCCCAGTTCAATAGCGCCAAAAAGTGCAATTAAATGGCTGACCGAAGGTGGCATCATTAGTGCTACCCGATCACCTTTTCTTACGCCATTGAGGTGTAATAACTTCGCCATTTGCCGGACTTTTTCGACCAGCTCACGATAAGTGTAGGAAGCAACATCATCTGTTGTTGCCAGCTTATCAGGATGATTGCGGGCGGCACGGTGCACCAGGTCGCGTAAAGTGAACTCCTGATCTTCCATAGATGTTCAGCTTCCCTCGAAGAGCTCTGGTCTATATAGACTACACATCCTTGGTTAACTTATATTCTTCCAGGCCGGGTTTGTATTCCCGTTTCTTGAAAGATTGAAGACCGCTTCGAATCCAGTCGTCGTCAGTGAGCCGGGAGAGCTCAAACAGCTTTGCTATTTCATAATCAACCGCTTCGGGAAATTCCATGTTCAGGTTATCGATCCTTTCATACACTTCCTTACACTTTTGCATAACGACGCGTCCTTTTTTGACCAGGCCCGCCACAATCTTGTCCGTATGCGCATCCAGTTCAGCTAGTGGCACTGCCTTGGAAGCCCAGCCCAAGTCAACAGCTTCCTTACCATTGAAGGTATCTGCAGTTAAGGTGTAATAAAGACCTTGTTTACGTGAAGGCATGTTATTGACGACAGTCCAGGTTGTGCCACCACCGGGGAATATTCCAAAATTGACTTCGGACAGGCCCCAGGTAGATTCTTCCGCGACAATCGCAATATCACACAGCCCGACAACTTCCATACCGCCACCAAAACACCAGCCATTAACCTTGGCAACGGTGACCGCAGGAAAGGTTTTAAGGTGTTTCATCCACTCAAAAGAAGGTTTGATACCTTCTACGAATTTTTCAGGGTCATCCCAATTATCAAAGAAACACTTTTCCAAATCCATACCACCAACAAAGGCATTTCCAGAACCGGTCAGGACCATGACCTTGACTTTCGCAGCAGCAACCTCGTCCAGGGCAACACACATTTCCGCATGTAGATCCGGACTCATCGCATTCTTTTTTTCCGGACGGTTAAAAGTAATCGTGGCGATATCGTTCTCAATCTCGACAATAATATATTTGTACTTGCTCATATTAATATTTCTCCGGGCTAGTTTGCTGGCAGTTTGCAGTTACGATTTCAATGATTGTATTCAAGCATATTCAAATAAATTCGAATTAAAAAGGGTGAATGCCTGATTATTCGGGTTATGAATAATGATTTCGGGTTCTAAATAACATTCAAGGGTAGATTTGATTAGCTTGATTAAATTGGATCCAGGCTATCCCTGAATAGCTATGCATTCGGTTCGTATACAGTGACATCTTTACAGGCTTCAAATGCCTGGCTTAGCATATCACTGCAGGCGACAGCCATTACCTTTCCACCTTCATAACAAGCTAACTCAGCTATAGCGATTATTTCTTCTTTCGTAAGACCTGCTGCCAGGCCATTAGCTACGTGAGCGACAACTCCTCCGGGTTCTCTCATCACCAACATCATGCCGATGAAAATCATTTCTCTTGATTTACGATCCAACACGCCTCTATCCATAATGTCAGCGAGAGGATCATGGGCATAGTTATCAATTATCCAGGGAGCCTTATCAGCAAAGAGTTCAAGTGTCTGGTACAGGCCATCCATATTCCTGCCTGGAGATTGAGCTCCCCATGAATGGACTTTTTCTTTTCCAGTTTTTGCTTCTCTGAATGTTTTAACTGCTTGAGCCTCTTCTGGTCTAGCCATTTTCGTATCTCCTCTGTTTAAAAGATAATTTCTATACTCTTTCTATTCTAAATAATCCATCTATCGCGTCAGGATTATTATTTGTGGCATATGGATAAATAGTTTGCAATAACTCATGATTAACAAGAATATTCAATAAATCAGAGATATACAGGCTTGTGAGAATATTGATCGTGTTTTGAACAAAATTTTCGGGATTAGAATAGATATATGCGATCGCCTTGTTTAATCTAAGCTCAGGTAAACAGCTTTCTCACTACCATTGCGAAATATCCAGAATGACAATCAAAAAGAAATAATTTTCTATCCTGATTGAGTGTTGAAAAAAACAATTATGAATAATGACTTGTGGCGCTTAAGCGCATGTGAAGTAGCAGAAGGTATTCGTACTGGCAAATTTAGCAGCCGCGAAGTTGTTGAGGATTGCCTTGAGCGAATAAATAATACCAATGCTGAGCTTAATGCTCTTACAGAAATTTTTGCAGATAAAGCTCTGCAGTCAGCAGATGCCGCCGATGCAGCTGTAGCGAAAGGGGATGAGTTGGGGCGCTTGCATGGTGTTCCAGTGTCTATCAAGATTAATGTCGATTTAGCGGGCTCAGCGACAGTCAACGGCTCGATGGCTCTGAAAGATAATATAGCGAAGGAAAATTCGCCTGCTGTTCAGAATTGGCTTAATGCCGGAGCGGTTATTGTTGGGCGTTCTAATTGCCCAGAATTTTGTGTGCGCTGGGAAACCAATAATGAAGTTTACGGGCAAACCAGCAACCCCTGGAATTCAAAAATAACACCGGGTGGTTCGAGTGGTGGTGCAGCTGCATCAATAGCAGCAGGTATGACACCGCTGGCACATGGTACTGATATTGGTGGATCACTTCGTCAACCGGCACAAGTCTGTGGTGTTGCCTCGATACGTTCGACAGTAGGTCGCATACCAGATTACGTGCCCACTGAGCATGAAGCTTCGCTTGGATCACAGCTCATGAATACAGATGGTCCAATGGCGCGTCGTATTGCCGACGTGCGATTAGGTTTGCAGGCGATGGCAGTTGGCGATTGGCGTGATCCGTTTTGGGTCCCCGCACCATTAAGCGAACCTGAACCGAGTGAGTTACCGATTGCTGTCATTGTTGACCCGCTCGCGCAAGGCGTGCATGAGCAGGTTGCTTCCGGTGTTGAGCATGCGAAAGAAAGTCTCAAGCTCGCCGGGTATCAGACTGAGCATGCAGAACCAGCTACGCTGGCCGATGCTGTGGCGGTTTGGCAAAACGTAATGATATTCGAAATATTTTCTGGTCTTGAACCAGCGGTTAAAGATTTTTGTGGATCAGCCTTGTTACAGGCCTTTGAACGATACCGCGCAGCTTTTCCAGAGACATCAGCAGAGAAATACAATATGGCTTTTGTTGAGAGACGTCGAGTATTACGTGACTGGATGGGATTTTTTCAACAATACTCAGTTATGGTTGCGCCAGTCAGCACCAATCCTCCGCAGCTTATTGACTTTGATATTGCAAGGCCAGAGAGCACAGCAGAAAGTATCCAGTCAATGCGCATGGTTGTTGCCATCAATGCACTCGGCTTGCCTTCAGTAATTGTGCCGGTTGGTGTTAAAGATGGCTTACCCCAGGCAGTACAAGTTATCGGAGCACCGTATCAGGAAATGCGTTGCCTTGAAGTGGCAGAAGCAATTGAAAAGAATGTGGAAGCATCTACTCCTATTGATCCAAAATAAAAGAGGTCTTAAGTAAGATTCATTTTGTACTAAACCTTTTCAATCGATAATAACTGCACAGTGTCCGTAACAGCTCTCGGGATATGCTTATGTTTTTCGCCATCAGGGATCAACACAGCATCGCCGTCATTAAAAACAACTATTTCATTTTCAAACTTTACTTCCAGTGTTCCCTGGAGAATATATCCGGCGTGGCCAAGCACGCACCACTCCGGATGTGATAGAAGAGGTGTAAATTCAATCAGTCTTACCTGAGTTTCCTCGCCACGTATGATTTTAAAACGAACACCTTCCGCTGGCGATTCCCAGTCCAGTGATTCAAAGTCAATTTTATACATAGCTAACTATTTAAATTATTTTATTCTTTAGTTTTCCGCCAATTCAAACACCCAGAGAGTAGGTGCTGGGGTCAGCGGTAACCTAACCTCTGGCACCACGGCTTTGCGATCAATTGCGATGACACCATGGCCAACTGTTACTGCCAGGTATTGTTTTCCATTAGCTGAGTAGGTGATCGGAGCTGAACTGGCAACATCATTAAGACGCATACGCCAAAGTTCTTTTCCATTACTTTGATCAAAAGCAATTATGTAGCGATCGACATCACCGGCGAATACAAGACCACCTGCAGTCGTCAATACACCACTTGTTATCGGTGCCCGCTGGCGATGCGTCCATTCTATATTCAACTTTTCCAGGTTAACTGCTTGCAGACGTCCATATTTGCCATCATTACCCGGTAGCGGACGTGCCGTTAAGCGTACACCAGTTGTCATAAAGCCTTTCTCATCCGCGGGTACCGGGATCATATCCATACAGATCTCCATCAGTGGTACAAATAGCAATTTGGAAGAGGGGTTATAAGCGCTCGGCATCCAGTTCTTTCCACCCGCATTATTAGGACACACGGTAACGGTTTTTTCCCGACTCGGTTGCAGCGAAAAATCGACTTCTTTCTCGCCAGTCTTTGGGTCGATACCGGTAACAATGTTCTGAATACCAAGATCAACTGAACCGACGTATGCACCGTTGCTCGCTTCTAACACATCGTAAATACCAAGTTTGCCACCCGTGGCAATCACCGTCTTACGCTTACCCTTTATCTTTTGTTTATAAATATGACGCTCAAAAGCCCAGTCCTGATCCCACTGGTCATTAACAAAATGTTGATAATGCCAGATGAGTTTGCCTGTATCTGGATCAAGGGCAATAGTTGCGTTGGTATAGAGTGCTGAACTAGTGATACCTGCTTTATTTATAGACTTCGCCAGGGGACCCGTATCATAAGTCGGTGCAGGACCAAAAAATGCCAGTTCCGATTCTGGATCAAAACTGCCGACAGTCCAGACTGAACCACCACTACGAGCTTCCCAGGGCATGCCATTCCATGAATCACCACTCGGTTCTCCCGGTTTTGGAATTGCATTAAATCGCCAGGCTTGTTCCCCGCTTATTGCATCAAGGGCAACGATGTAATTCCCGCCAGATGCGCCACCGGATGTTCCAATCATTACTTTACCTTTCGCTACTAAAGGTCCACCGGTAATCCTGAAACCCTTTTCCAAATCAGCAATTCTGGTTTCCCATACGAGTTCGCCACTCTTCATATCAAGTGCCAGCATATGGCCATCCGAAGCAGGCATATAGATGTAATCACCGTAAAGCGCAAAACTACGTTTACGATAGTTAAACACCGGAACAGAACCGGGTATCCAACGTTTGTATTGCCAAAGCAAGGTTCCGGTAACACCGTCGATGGCCTGCATGACATCACCCCAGCCCTGCACAAAAATAACGCCATCGTGCGCCAGTGGTATTGTTGTACTGGGACCAGCCGGTAGGCCCCAGCTCCAGCCAACACGGAGCTCATTTACGTTCTTTTTGTTTATTTGCTTGAGAGGACTGTAACCCGTCGCATCATTTCCGCGACGCCAGGTTAACCAATCACCTGCTGGTGCTTTCGTAAGCATGCGATCTGTCACAGGACGAATTTTATCCAGTGGGTTTGGTGTTGTAATTTCTGGCGCTGGTAAACTGACATCAGCGCTAACGCCACCCGATGGATAGTCACCTGAAGCGGGAACGAGTAATTGTGCGAGCAAGCGGGGATTAGCTGCCAATTTTATTTCACCAACAGCAACACCATTATTCTGCAGTAGGTAAGCGACTATATCAGCGTAAGTTTCATCGCCAAGAGAATTTGGCGCAGCGCTTGGCATGGTCGTCACTGTTTTAATAAAAAGTTTATCCAGCGTCTTGCCACCCCAGCTTTGGATAAAAGATTCACCTTTCAAGGGCGGAGCAAACTCACCATCACTTAGTGTATGACCGTGACAGGAACCGCAGTTTTTATCATAGGCAAGCTTACCCGATGCAGCTTGTTCAATGGTGTAACCGGGTGCTGCCAACTCAGCATGAACAGTGAAAGCAGCCTGAAAAAAAATGAATAATATAAATATCCGCTTATAGCTGGCGGCGGACAGAATTAACAGCAGTAAATGGGATATCACTTTAATAATCAGTTCTCCAAAAATTATTCTACTATTAGTTTGTCTTTAACTTTGCCCCATCCCAATGTTCTACCATCAGACCGTCGACGATACGAAACATATCAAACCAGGTGGTGGTGTATTTCTCGCCAGGTTTATTAGGATTGTCATATTCCCTGACGAAGGAGATAACGACCATGTCACCTTCTGCGAATATCGACACCAGACCATTCAGCGTATCTTTGACTGGTCGCGGTTCACTACCGATAAATTGCTTGATGTATTCCATCAGGCCATCAAAGCCTGAGGCCTCATTGGGATTGTGGTTTATCAAGTCCTTCGACACTAATTTTCCCAATGGATCGAGCTGGCCGGCCATGACATAGCGATAGATATCGTAAGCCACTTTTTTGTTGGCAGCCAATTGCGGAGAATCCGATTGCAGTAATGCCGCTTGCTCGTTAGTTGGAACAGGTACTACAGGAAAAGCAGCAAAAGCTGGGATGTACACGATGCACAATAGTGCGGCTATCAGGATCTTCATAACAACTCCTTCAATGGGGAATAGTTTGTAATCGATTAGGGTTTTGATTCTAGCAATAGTACCAGTTGGCGTTCAATGAAATGGTGCCCTGAACAGGAGTCGAACCTGTGACCTATCGCTTAGGAGGCGAATATTAGGTAATCAGGAAATTAAATCATCTTTATGTATATTAAAATAGTAAAAAATTGTTATCCAGTTTTAGCAAACCTACTTTTATTAAGTGCTATAAGCAGTATTATCATAAGGAATAATATTGTAGATCCCATTTTGCTACATTAAGTATAGTGTTTCGACAAATACCGTTATAATAGCTTTGGCTATGAGTAAAGACTTAACACCTTCGACCAGTACTGCGTTTTCTGATCATGGAAAATTAGCCGATGCTATTGGTGCACAAATTCGCGAATACCGGAAAAAATTGAAGATGACAGTTGCCGATGTTGCCAGGCAATCCGATTTATCACCAGGCATGCTTTCAAAAATCGAAAGAGGTATTACCTCACCTTCGTTGAATACACTTGCTGCTGTCGCCAATGCGCTGAATGTACCAGTCACGGCTTTTTTCAGAAAGTATGAAGAACAACGAGATTGCACCTATGTAAAATCCGGACAAGGTCTGGAAATTGAAAGACACGGTACCCGTGCAGGGCATTTATATCACTTGCTTGGACACAATATTGGGGGAAGGGTGAGTACGGAGCCCTACCTGATCACCTTGTCTGATGAGTCTGAGGTTTTCCCCTTATTTCAACATCAGGGTGTTGAATTTATTTATCTGCTGGAAGGCGAAGTTGTCTACCGACATGCGAACAAAACCTACCATCTTCTGCCAGGAGACTCATTATTCTTTGATGCGGATGCACCACATGGTCCTGAGGAGTTAGTGAAATTACCGATTCGACTTATTTCTGTACATAGCAAAGCAATGAGCGAAGAATAAAGTTACTTTAGATTAAAAATACTTCCTAAGAGGAAATAAATTAAGTAGTATCCCTTCTATTGGAATATTAAAGCAGTTAATTTATTCCATATACATTAGTAAAGGCGAAGTAACATCATGTTTTTACTATATATTTCCTAAAAATTAATATTAATTACAAATGGCGATTTCATATTGCTACTTGTTAATTTTGAGGGTCGATATTTTGTGTGGAATAGTCGGGTTATTTGCAAAGTCCCCATCCATTGAGCAGAGCCTGGGTGCCCACATCACTAATATGCTTACTGAAATGACAGAGCGTGGGCCAGATAGTGCTGGGTTTGCTATCTACAGAAAGCCGGTGGAACAGGGCAGAACTAAGCTTACCATTTTAGCGCCTTCAGAATCTTATGACTGGCATGAGATGAAACGGCAATTGACTAAGCGATTTGAGTGTGAGATTAGCTGCGAAGTCCACGCCAACCACGCTGTGTTGACGCTGGGCTTTGATGGTGCTGGTGTCTATGACTGGTTTTATGAAAACTTTCCAGAACTTTATATAAATAGTTCCGGAAGCACGATCGAAATATATAAAGATAAAGGATTACCCATCAATGTTCTGAACCGTTTCGAAGTTGAAAAACTACAGGGCACACATGCTTTAGGACATTCACGCATGGCAACGGAAAGCGCAGTTACTATTCAGCATTCACATCCATTTTCTACCGGGCAGGATCTTTGTCTTGTACATAATGGCTCTCTCTCCAACCACAATATCCTGCGTGAAAATTTACAAAAGCAGGGAATAATTTTCAGAACGGACAACGACAGTGAAGTTGCCGCGGGTTACCTGATGCACCGTATGAGAGAAGGTGATTCGCTCGACGAGGCACTCGAAAGAGCACTAGTTGAACTTGATGGTTTTTATACTTTTGCAATTGGTACCCGTGATGGTTTTGCCGTCTTACGCGATCCTGTTGCATGTAAACCGGCAATAATGGCCGAAACCGATGAATGGGTGGCAATGGCTTCTGAGTATCGAGCTATTGCAGTTTTACCTGGTGCCGATAATGCAGAATGCTGGGAGCCAGAACCGGCAAAGATATATAGCTGGAGTCATTAGTTATGATGAATACGATTGATCTGGAAAATTCCGATGTAACTGAATTAAATCAAAAACTACATGATGTTAATGGAACAAAGGATAAATCAGAGTGGCAAATTCTGAATCCCAAGGGTCGTCATAATGTTGCGGTTGGTATCGACGCACCGCTTAAGGTCAAGATTGACGGGCATGTTGGTTATTATTGCGCCGGCATGAATAAGCATGCAAATGTCACGGTTAAAGGCAACGTTGGTCCAGGTGTTGCAGAGAATATGATGTCAGGTATTGTCCATGTTACCGGGAGTGCATCACAGTATGCTGGCGCGACTGCTCATGGTGGTTTGCTGATCATTGATGGAGACGCCAGTTCTCGCTGTGGTATTTCAATGAAAGGTGTTGATATCCTGGTGAAAGGGTCGGTTGGCCACATGAGTGCTTTTATGGCGCAGTCAGGACGACTGGTTATCTGCGGCGATGCCGGGGATGCATTGGGCGACTCACTTTACGAAGCACACATTTATGTTAGGGGAAAGATTGCCAGTCTTGGTGCAGATTGTATTGAGAAGCCAATTAAATCAAAGCATCAAAAGGAACTGGGGAAATTACTAAAAGATGCCGGTGTTAACGATATAGATGTTTCTGAATTTCGACGATATGGTTCTGCACGTAAGCTGTATAACTTCGACGTTGATAATGTCGATGTTTATTAGGAGTTAAAAATGCTCGAAAAAATAATTAAAAAATACCTGCGTGAGTCAGCAACGTTCCCATTACCCGTCATAGCTGATATTCAGCGGGCTGCGCGCAGCGGAATATATGATATTCGTGGCTTTGGTGCTAAACGTCATCTTCCCTCATTTGATGATCTGGTTTTTCTCGGCGCGAGTATGTCGCGTTATCCGCTTGAAGGTTACCGGGAACGTTGTGATACAAGTGTGACCCTGGGTACTCGCTATGCGAAGAAACCTATCGAACTAAAGATACCCATTACAATTGCCGGGATGAGTTTTGGCGCCTTGTCCGGACCAGCCAAGGAAGCACTGGGTCGAGGTGCGTCTGAAGTAGGAACGAGCACGACTACCGGAGATGGTGGGATGACACCCGAAGAACGTGGACATTCTGACAAGCTTGTCTATCAGCTTTTGCCATCACGTTATGGTATGAACCCTGATGATTTGCGCAAAGCCGATGCCATTGAAGTTGTGGTTGGTCAGGGTGCCAAGCCAGGTGGTGGTGGTATGTTATTGGGTCAGAAGATCAGTAAACGTGTCGCTGAGATGCGCGATCTACCGGAAGGAATAGATCAACGTAGTGCTTGTCGTCATCCTGACTGGACGGGACCTGATGACCTGGCGATTAAAATCCAGGAATTACGAGAGATAACTGATTGGGAAAAACCAGTCTATATCAAGGTAGGCGCTACCCGTACTTATTACGATACGATGCTTGCAGTAAAAGCGGGTGCGGATGTGATTGTTGTTGATGGTATGCAGGGGGGTACAGCAGCTACTCAAGATGTATTTATTGAGCATGTTGGTATTCCAACCCTACCCGCAGTGCGTTTGGCGGTCGAAGCACTAAAGGAAATGGACATGCATCGCAAAGTCCAGTTAATCGTTTCCGGCGGTATCAGAAGTGGAGCTGATGTTGCCAAGGCCCTGGCACTTGGTGCTGATGCGGTATCAATTGGTGTTGCGGCATTGATAGCATTGGGTGATAACAGCCCGGAATATGATGAAGAATATAGAAAACTCGGTACTGCGGCAGGCTACTATGATGACTACCAGGACGGTAAAGATCCTACCGGTATTTCGACACAAAGTGACGAGCTTGCGGCGAAGTTTGATCCAATAAAGGGTGGCCGCCGTCTCGCTAATTATCTCCGGGTACTGACCCTGGAAACACAGACATTGGCACGCGCCTGTGGCAAGAGTCATGTGCACAATCTCGATCCACAGGATCTGGTTGCATTGACTATGGAAGCCGCGGCGATGGCTAAAGTTCCACTTGCCGGAACCGACTGGATTCCCGGCAAGAATAATCTGTGATCAAGCAATGAATGCGAGTGCTGAAAAATTAACTAAGGGGTAAAGATTATGAAAGTAGATCTGGCGCAAGTCGCAAAACAAAAAGGGATTAAATATTTTCTAATTAGCTTCGTTGATCTATTCGGCGTATTGCGCTCAAAGTTGGTACCCGCACGTGCTATTGCAGGTATGCAAAAAGATGGAGCTGGCTTTGCCGGGTTTGCCGCCTGGTTGGATATGACGCCAGCGCATCCAGATTTATTTGCGATACCTGATCCGGACAGCTTGATTCAGCTACCGTGGAAACCAGAGGTGGCATGGTTGGCTAGTGATTTATGGATGGACGGAAAAGAAGTTGAGGCATCTCCACGCGTCGCGCTAAAGCGTCAACTGGCGAAGCTGGAAAAATCAGGTTATCGAATGAAAACAGGCGTTGAATGCGAGTATTTTCTTTTGACCCCGCAAGGTAATGAACTCTCAGACCCTTTAGATATTCAGGCAAAACCCTGCTATGACCAATCAGCATTGATGCGTCGTTATGATGTTGTAAGTGAGATATGTGATGCCATGCTCGAACTTGGCTGGAATCCTTATCAAAATGATCATGAGGATGCTAACGGTCAGTTTGAAATGAATTGGGATTACGACGATTGTCTTCTGACTGCGGATCGCCATGTCTTTTTTAAATATATGACAAAACAAATTGCTGAAAATCACGGTTACAGGGCAACTTTTATGCCAAAACCATTTGCAAATTTGACAGGTAATGGATGTCATTCTCATGTTTCCTTATGGGACAAGACAGGTAAGAAGAATCTATTTCTAAACAAGAAAGATGATTTGGGTCTGTCCAAACTAGCTTATGATTTTCTGGGCGGCATCATGCATAGCGCTACATCATTATGTGCCTTGTTCAACCCGACGGTTAACAGCTATAAACGGATCAATGCACCACGTACGACATCAGGTGCAACATGGTCACCGAATACAGTTACCTATTCAGGCAACAATCGCACTCATATGATTCGTGTTCCAGATGATGGACGTTTTGAATTGCGATTAATGGATGGTAGTGCGAACCCGTATTTGATGCAGGCGGGTGTGGCTGCAGCGGGTGTTGATGGGATTAAGAATAAGCGCGACCCTGGCGAGCCTCTACATATTGATATGTATGAGCAAGGGCACATGGTCAAATCAGCAAAGCGCCTGCCTACTAACCTGCTGGATGCACTACGATTATTTGAAAAGAACAAGATCCTTCGAGAACAATTAGGAAGCGAACTAATTGATTCCTATACAAAGCTCAAGACAGTGGAATGGAACGATTATGCGTCACATCTGAGCGAGTGGGAAAGAATAACTACTTTGGATTGTTAGGCTCCAAATATTTCTAATAATAGGTCTGTCCTTAATGTGCACTTTATTGGTTCAAAATTTCATAGAACCGTCATTTCCTCCTCTATTAAAGTGCCATCTTGGTGGCTACCTGGAGTAGCCACCACTTATTCTTTTGTGAGTAGAACGATTTTAATTGGTCAATAGAAATGCTTTCTTTGTCAAATTCAATGCTAAATCTTCGTTGATAAGTCCGGATATTGTCACTAATTAAAAAACTATAAGTATGTTGAAAATGTTATGCCTCTATCACTGCTAAAGTATGGCCTGACGAAGCAGCCGAAACTGCAACGTCATTTCCCTCCGACACCTGAGTTAAAAAACAGCTATGACGTCGTGATTGTGGGTGGTGGTGGACATGGCTTGGCGGCAGCCTATTACCTGGCGAAGAACTGGGGAATTACTAACGTAGCCGTATTGGAAAAAAGCTATCTTGCTGGTGGTAATACTGCGCGTAACACGACAATTGTTCGCTCGAATTATCTTACGCCTGAAGGAGTCCAGTTTTACGATGAATCAGTAAAGCTGTTTCAAAATCTCAGTAATGAACTCGATTACAACATCCTCTATTCTGAACGTGGTCATCTAACCCTGGCACATACCGATGCCGCCGTGCGCACTGCACGTTGGCGAGCAGAAGTGAATAAACATTTGGGTGTAGATTCTGAACTGATTTATCCAGATGAAATCGCAAGACTTTGTCCACAGCTTAATCTTGGTGATGATGTTCGATATCCTATTTTGGGCGCACTTTATCATCCTCCGGGAGCGTTAGCCCGTCACGATGGTGTTGCCTGGGGCTATGCGCGACGAGCTGCAGAATACGGTGTTGAGATTCATACACAAACTGAAGTTACTGGATTTGATATTGAAAAGGGTAAGGTTGTCGGTGTAAAAACCAATCGCGGAAATATTCAATGTGGCAAAGTATTACAGGCAGTAGCAGGCATGAGCTCTGAAGTCGCAAGGATGGCTGACTTCAAATTGCCCATTAAAACCATACCACTGCAGGCCTGTGTGTCTGAGGCGGTTAAACCTTTTCTGGATCCAATCATTGTTTCAGGTTCTTTGCATGTCTATGTATCGCAATCGTCACGGGGGGAACTGGTAATGGGGGCCTCGGCTGAGGCATACCCTCTCTATTCAACACGTTCAACTTTAGAATTCAAAGAAGAATTGATGATGCACTTATTGGAGATGTTTCCTTTCGTAGGTAAGTTGCGTGTACTCAGACAGTGGGCCGGGATGACAGACATGACGCCGGACTTTAGTCCGGTGATGGGTTTAACGCCGATTGAAAACTATTATATTGATGCCGGTTGGGGTACCTGGGGTTTTAAGGCGACGCCAGTGTGTGGCAAACGTATGGCAGAGACCATCGCGACGGGGAAAATACCCGACTTAATTAAACCTTTTGAATTGGAACGCTTTTATCGCAATGAGCAGGTCGGTGAACGCGGCGCGGCTTCGGTGGGACATTAAAAATGAAACTGATGACCTGTCCCTTAAACGGTGAGCGAAATATCTCAGAGTTTGTCTATGGAGGTGAGGTTGTCGATATGCCTAATCCGGCAGCTTGCTCAGACCAAGAATGGTCGGCATATTTATTCATAGAAGAAAATACTAAAGGCATAGTTAAAGAATGGTGGATGCACGCTGCAAGTTCCTACTGGTTTATTGCGGAAAGAAATACTGAAACCAACGAGATAATTCGAACATTTCCGTCATCAGAGTTGTATATGCAGAGAGTAGATTTTAGGGCAGCGAAAGAATGAGTGCTTCCTTAAACAGCATGCGCCTTTTGCAGTCCACAGGGCTATATCTGGATCGAAGTAAAACAATTTCTTTCCAATTCAATGGACAAAGCTTTCAAGGGTTTCAAGGAGATACTATCGCAAGTGCCCTGGCTGCAAATAATTGTAAATTACTTTCGCGTTCGTTTAAGTACCATCGCCCTCGGGGCATCTTGAGTATGTCTGGCCAGGACAGTAATACTCTAGTTCAGATTGGTGATGAACCCAATGTCAGAGCAGATACTCGAGCTATTGAAGAAGGTATGCAGGTTCAAGCTCAGAATGTTATCGGCAGTCTGGAAAAAGATTATGGTAGTTTGATTGGATTGATTGGTCGCTTCCTGCCAGTGGGTTTTTATTATAAGGCTTTTTATAAACCAAAAGGCGCATGGCGATATTGGGAGAAGTTGATTCGACGCATGGCTGGGCTCGGTAAAATCGACCCTGGTTCAGAAATTGAGTACACGGATAAACAATATCGTTTCACGGATGTGACAGTGATAGGTGGCGGTCCAGCAGGTTTGAGCGCGGCACTGGAGGCAGCAGATAATGGCGCAACAGTAATATTGATTGAAGAGAATCCGATTCTGGGTGGGTCGCTGAATTATGCACGTTTTAAAACTGATCGCGATCAGGTTTACAGGATAAGAAATGAGCTGGTAGAGCGCGTAAGCAGTCACTCGAATATAGAAGTGTTAACACAAGCGCAATGTGGCGGCTGGTTTGAAGATAACTGGCTATCTATCCTGACGCCGGGACGATTGTTCAAGCTTCGTTCGAAGGCCGTCGTTATTGCCTCGGGTTCTTTTGAGCAACCAGCAGTATTTCGAAATAACGATTTGCCGGGTGTGATGTTGGGGTCGGCCGCACAGCGACTGATCCGTTTGTATGGCGTTAAACCCGGTCAGAGCGCAGTCGTCATGACGGCGAATGAAGATGGTTATGGTGTTGCGCTTGACTTGCTCGATGCAGGCGTTGCCGTCGCCGCTTTGATTGACATGCGTGAACAAATATCTTTAAGCGACTTGAGTCAGGCTGTTGTTGCTAAAAAAATAGAGGTTTTGAATGGACACACCATTTATGAGGCTTTGCCAGTAGCGGGTAATCGAGGTATTAGAGGTGTGAAAGTTGCTGCTATTTCTGGAGAAGGGAAAGTAGTGGATGAAACTCGCACGATTGATTGTGACCTCGCATGTATTAGCGTTGGTTATACACCAGCCGCGCAATTGATTTGTCATTTTGGTGGACGTCTCATCTATGATGAGTCTATTTCCATGCTAAAGCTGGATGGCATGCCAAAACATGGAGATAAGTGTAAAGCAATTGCAGCGGGTTCTTTGAATACGGTCTTCGATTTACAACAAGTTCTGGCCGACGGTAAAAACGCAGGCGGGTCAGCTGTTGCGATAGCCGGAATTGGTGTGAAACCTGCGCTGGGGCAGAAGCTACTATCATCAGCAGTTGAACAGAATCATCCTTGGCCGATTTTCAGTCATCCACAAGGGAAAGAGTTTGTTGATTTCGATGAAGATTTGCAGATACATGATATCGAACAGGCAGTAGCAGAAGGCTACGAAGATCTTAATTTAGTTAAACGATATTCAACGGTTGTCATGGGACCGTCTCAGGGCCGTCAATCTGCCTTGAATAATTTACGTATTGCTACAAAAGCAGCTGGTAATCCATTGCAAGGCTTAAGCATAACAACACAGCGTCCACCATTCCATCCCGAGCCAATACAGTTACTTGCTGGACGCTCATTTCAACCAGTTCGCCGCACTGCGATTCATCATCGACATATTGAACTCGGTGCACAAATGATGCCGGCGGGTAACTGGTTACGACCTGCCTATTATGGTTTACCCGAACAGAGTGAAAATGCGGTTGAGCAAGAAGCATTAGCAATACGCAACGGGGTAGGGCTGATTGATGTGTCTACATTGGGTAAATTGGAGATACGCGGGACAGACGCAGCGGAATTTTTGAACCGCATGTATACTTTCTCTTATCTCAAACAGCCTGTTGACCGTCTGCGTTACGCACTTATGCTAGATGAGACTGGCGTTATTATTGACGATGGTATTGCAGCACGTTTAAGTGAAAATCATTTCTATGTTTCCACTACGTCAGGTGGTTCGGATAGCGTTTACCGAAGTATGTTGCATTGGAATGCACAATGGAGATTGGATGTTGATATAACAAATGTCACTAGTGCTTATGCCGGAATTAGTATTGCAGGGCCTGGTTCACGAGATGTATTGCAGGAACTAAATTGTGACGTTGATCTTAGTGCAGATGCGTTTACTTATTCGGAAGTACGTCGTGGACAACTCAATGGAATAGCTGCATGCCTGTTAAGGGTGGGTTTTGTAGGTGAGTTAGGTTGGGAAATACACGTGCCATCAAGTCAGGCGAGATATCTGTGGGATATTCTATTAGAAACGGGGCAAAAATACGGTTGCAGACCGGTAGGTGTCGAAGCACAACGTTTATTAAGATTGGAAAAAGGACATATTATTGTTGGCCAGGATACTGATGGTCTGACAGTACCAGAAGAGGCTGCAATGTCCTGGGCTATTGCAAAAAAGAAACCGTTCCATATTGGCAAGCGTAGCGTTGAGATTCTAGCCAATAAAAAACAAACACGTCGTCTAGTTGGTTTTACCTTGCCAAAAAAATCAGTATTACCACAAGAATCAAATTTGACCCTGAAAGATGATCATATCGTCGGTCGTATTACCTCGGTTGCTCGATCTTCCACATTAAATGAAATAATTGGTCTGGCTTATGTGCACCCTGAACAAAGTGACGTTGGCACATCATTCGATATTAAGTTATCTAATGGTAACCGACTAAGTACCAAAGTTGTGGCTTTACCTTTTTATGATCCAAATGGGAAGAGGCAAGAAATATAGTGATTAAACAAAGTCCTGTTGCTCATAAGTTTTCTGAAACCGAATATGAATTCGGAGATATAAATGCTTATCAAGTTCCGTTAATAAAACGTGAAGAGAAAGGTAATAAGGCCGAAAATGAGCTTGTATCTCTCTGTGACATGAGTAGTTTAAACAGAGCTGGATTTCGAGGTGCTGATCTTGTTCGATGGCTAGACGAAAATCATAAAATGAATGCTCCTGAGATCAACCATGCAATAGAAGTTGAATCAGGCCATATCATCGCCAGGCTGTCGCACACAGAAATCATTGTTATGCAGGATATTCTGATTAAAGAAGATAATAACTCGACTTTCATTAGTAAGTTGAATTCAGGGTTTAGCATAGAAAATGAAACTGATATTTATTGTTTACCTCGACAGGACAGTCATGCTCATTTCGTTTTAACGGGAGAAAGTTGCCCGGAGCTATTTTCGAAAATATGTGCTGTTGATTTGAGTAAGGCAAAGTTTTTGAATATGAATGTAGTACAAACTTCGATGGCTCGTTCAAATGTCATCATTATCCGTCGTGATTTAGCCGACATCCCATCATATAACATATTAATAGACACATCGTTTGCAGAGTTCTTATGGGATTGCTTACTGGATGCGATGAAGGAATTTAACGGTAGCGTTGTAGGTTGCACTTCAGTCTTAGAATTGAAATAGCGAGATAACAAGACTGACAGTCCAGCAGTAAACCTGGAGTGAGATCGGGTTTTGACAGAATGCTTACTGATTTAGTGTTTTGGAAAATAAATGTATTACAACTACTCCAGCAATAATCATCAGCATACCCAGAATCGCCGGGGTATCCGGGATTTCTTTGTAGAAGTAGGTTGCCAGTAACGTCACTACCACCACACCAATGCCTGTCCATATGGCATAGGCGATGCCAATGGGAAATGTTCTAAGCGCCAGCGCTAGGCAATAGAAAGATATAATATATCCACCAATCACGAATAAGCTTGGTCCCAGCTTGGTGAATTCCTCGGATGCTTTCAAGGCACTGGTTGCAGCTACTTCAGCTACTATGGCAATTGCCAGGTATAAATAAGAAATATTCACAATGGCTAAAAACCTGTTTTCTGGCGAAACAATAAAATAATTATTGCCTCATGAGTTATTTAAAAATGTAAAAAATTGATTTCACGAAGGATAAGTAAGTACGTTTTCTATTTCTTTAAGAATGGCCGGGTCGTCAATTGTTGCTGGAAGTTTGTACTCTTCGCCGTCGGCGATTTTTTTCATCGTTGCTCGCAAGATTTTGCCGGAACGCGTTTTGGGTAATCTGTTTACAATCAGTACTTTCTTGAATGAAGCAACAGGTCCTATGCTGTCACGCACCAGTTGAATTATTTCAGCCGTGATATTGTGATTGTTAGAAGTTCCTGCATAGAGTACAGCGAAGCCCATCGGGAGTTGGCCCTTAAGTTCATCTCGTATTCCTATAACCGCACATTCCGCTACATCCGGGTGCGAGGTGATTACTTCTTCTATGCCGCCAGTGGAAAGACGATGTCCTGCCACATTAATGATATCGTCCGTGCG
>JABHFC010000151.1 GCA_018676275.1 Gammaproteobacteria bacterium
ATTGTATCAAAATCTTCTTGCTTTGAGATTAACAAAAATGGGCTTTGATATTTCTTAGTAATTCCTTTTTTGAATTATTTACGGCGAGAATATTACGGGCCGTAACTTCTTCATCACTACTGATTTCTACTAAACGCAAACTCTCGGTTTCTTTGCCGCCATAATTCATCAGGCCTAAGACAGTATAATTTCTTGTCAGTAAAAAATTCAGAATTTTTTCTTTATCATTCGAAATTTCCAGAAGCAAGCAAGGTTTACTTTTTTCTATCGAATTAACTGCCCCACATAACATTTTATATTCATGCCCTTCAATGTCTGCTTTTAGTAAAGAAAAATTTCTTTTCTCCCCATGCTCCTCAATAAGTGAATCAATAGTAGTTATGACTACATGTTCATTTATTGTGGTTTTATCTGCGTCATCTTCTTTGGCGGTGTTTATTTTTGATAAGCCAAACCTGAGTACACCACTTTTCTTTAAAGGAGTCTGCAATGTTGCTTTTCCGGGCTTTTCTCCAACGCCTTTGCTAATGATAAATACAGGCGGTAATTGGCGAATTAACTTTACAATAGAGAGAATAGACAGGGAGTATTGCCCGGGTTCAACCGCAAGTACCCGGCCTAGTGGAACATATCGGGAAAATATTTTGGAAAGCTGGCCAGCTTGTGCACCCACGTCGATGACAAGGTCATCCGGCTTCAGGATGATCTGGCAAAGTGGTAGCAGTTGCTGGTGATAATTATTAAAAACGGCTTTATAGCAATGCGCCAGCCAGGTAAGGGATCGGCGAATCTTAATCCTTAGCCTCATTCATCTGTTACACATCCTTCAGATGCAGATTTAACAGTCTTTATATACTTGTAAAGCGTTCCTCGTGTTGATTTGTAAGCGGGCATGGTCCAGCTTTTACGGCGTTTACTCATTTCTTCAGCAGAGATTTCAACATCAATCGAATTTTTGGTGGCATCAATAGCAATTATGTCGCCTTCTTCAACCAGCGCAATAGGTCCACCTTCCTGTGCTTCCGGCGCCACGTGTCCAATAATAAAACCGTGGGATCCTCCGGAGAAACGACCATCGGTAATCATGGCAACATCCTGTCCTAGTCCGGCGCCCATAACGGCTGATGTCGGTGTTAACATTTCCGGCATACCGGGACCACCTTTCGGGCCTTCATAACGGATGATAATGACATTACCTTTTTCAATCTTGTTATCTTCGAGTGCTTTTAGCATGTCTTCTTCTGAATCAAATACTTTTGCGGGTCCTCGAAAAGTAAGACCTTCTTTACCGGTGATTTTGGCGACTGAGCCTTCCGGTGCAAAATTACCTTTGAGTATGCGGATATGACCCGAGTCCTTAATTGGATTATCCAATGGCTTTATGATGTCCTGTCCTTCCTTCAGACCCGGAACATCTGCCAGGTTTTCAGCAACTGTTAAGCCAGTCACTGTCAGGCAATCACCATGCAGGCGTCCGGCATCCAGAAGATATTTCATTACAGCCGGAATACCGCCGACATTATGTAGATCTTCCATTACATATTGTCCACTTGGTTTTAAATCGGCGATGAAGGGTGTGCGGTCGCTGACGTCCTGAAAATCATCAAGAGTCAATTCGACATCGACTGCTCGGGCCATTGCAATTAAATGCAATACAGCATTGGTCGAACCACCAAGTACGATAATCAGGACCATCGCGTTTTCGAAAGCCTTGCGAGTCATAATGTCTCTTGGTTTGATATCTTTTGCCAGCAGGTTTTTAATTGCTTCACCGGCCCTGATACATTCTTCTATTTTACCGGGATCAACCGCTGGTGTTGATGAAGAGTAGGGCAGCGACATGCCCATCGCTTCAATGGCAGAGGCCATAGTATTCGCGGTGTACATACCACCACAGGCACCTGCACCCGGGCAGGCTTTTTTGACAACTTCAAGTCGTTCTTCATCGGTGATGCTACCGGCAATATATTCGCCGTAGGCCTGGAAAGCCGAAATGATGTCCAGCTTTTGTTCATTTCGATGACCTGGTTTGATGGTGCCACCGTAGATCATTAACGAGGGACGATTTAATCTCCCCATAGCTATCAGACAGCCGGGCATATTTTTATCACAACCGGGAATGGAAATATTGGCGTCATACCATTGTGCAGCCATTACTGTTTCAATTGAGTCCGCGATCAGATCGCGTGACTGCAATGAATAACTCATGCCGTCGGTACCATTGGCAATACCGTCGCTTACACCAATGGTGTTAAAACGCATAGGCACCATCCCCGCTGCTTGTACACCTTCTCTTACTTTGGCAGCCAGATCGTTCAAATGCATGTTACAGGTGTTACCTTCATACCAGACGCTGGATATGCCCACTTGTGCCTTGTCCATGTCGCTTTCAGTCATCCCAGTGCCATAAAGCATGGCCTGAGAGGCTCCGCGACTTTTGTGCTGAGTGATGATTGAGCTATAGCGATTGAGTTTGTCTGTCATTTAATTTCCTGCAAAATTCTATCAATTCGTAAAGGTGGGTTAGAATACAACACAGAATTCATTTTTCCAGCTCGAAATAGTAAATAATCGCGTGATGACAAATTCTCCGACATTCATGGAAGCTTTTTCCAGGCTGATAGCTGCGCCTTCGGTCAGCAGTATTGATCCGCTTTATAACCAGAGTAATCGCGAAGTAGCAGAGATGTTGGCGAACTGGTTCGCGGATCTGGGATTTTCTACAGAATTGCAATTGGTATCCAGTAATCCTGACAAGTTAAATATGATTGCCTGTCTTGGTCAGGGAGATGGAGGACTGGTGCTATCCGGACATACTGACACCGTGCCTTATAATGAGAAACTGTGGATGCAGGATCCACTCAAGCTGCTTGAAAAGGATAATAAGTTCTACGGTCTCGGCAGTACTGATATGAAAAGTTTCTTTCCTATCATACTTGCGGCACTTGAAAAGATTGATTTAGAAAAACTGAACCGTCCCTTATATATTTTGGCAACTTCCGATGAAGAAAGTACTATGGCGGGCGCGAAGGCACTGGTTTCCTCTGAACGTGCACTTGGACGACATGCACTAATTGGCGAACCTACTGGACTGAAGCCCATTAATATGCATAAAGGCATATTGGTTGAAACCATAAAACTCACAGGTAGTTCAGGACATTCCAGTGATCCAGACTTTGGTGTTAATGCACTGGAAGGTATGCATACCGTGATTAGTAGCCTGATGAAATTGCGCGAGGAGATACAGGCACAACACAAAAACCCCTTATTTAAAGTGCCGGTGCCGACCATGAATTTTGCCAGCATTCAGGGTGGTGATAATCCTAATCGTATTTGTGAGAATTGCGAGTTGACCATTGACATGCGAATGTTACCGTCGATGGATCTGAATGACTGTCGAGCCGCAATAAGAAGAAATGTAATGCAGGCTATTGATGGACGGAGATTAAAAGTAGAGTTTGATCAGGTCTTTGCTGGTATGTCCGGCATGCAAACTGATGGTAATGCTGAAATTGTTCAACTTGCAGAAAAACTGGCGGGCGAACCGACTGGCACAGTTGCTTTTGGTACTGAAGGTCCGTATTTGAATTCAATCGGGATGGAAACAGTGGTGCTTGGACCCGGTGACATTGATCAGGCTCATCAGGCTAATGAATATTTATTGCTGGACAGAATTGATCCGATGATTACTATTCTGGAAAAGATGATTACACATTTTTGTATTAATGAAGGTTGAGATGACTGAAACGTATTCACAATTTGTAAGCTGGTTTCGCTCTGCTGCACCTTATATACATGTGCACAGAGGTAAAACCTTTGTCGTGCAGATCGATGATAGTCTCGTATATAGCGAGATATTTACTGATCTCGTGCACGATCTCGCCTTGCTGAATAGCCTCGGAATACAACTTGTACTGGTTTATGGCGCTCGACATTCTATTGAAGCATGGTTAAAGGAGAACGATCAGGAATCTACTTATCATGATGACGTGCGTCTGACGGATGCAGACACGATGGAACTGGTGAAGACGGCAGCCGGCAAGTTACGTGTTGAGATTGAATCAAAATTGTCCATGGGTCTCGGTAATACACCGATGTCTAACGCCGAGTTACGGGTTAGTTCCGGAAATTATGTGATGGCGAAACCAGCTGGAATCATTGATGGTGTGGATTACCAGTTTACCGGTGAAATTCGTAGCATTGACGTCAACGCTATTCGTTCCAATCTCGATAGTGATGAGATCGTATTAATTCCGCCTTTAGGATATTCGATTACTGGTGAGGTCTTCAACCTGAGCGCTAGTTCTCTGGCGGCACAAATGGCAATTGAGTTAAAGGCAGATAAATTGATTTACCTGATTGATGATGAAGGTCTGCATGACGCCGAAGGAAATGTTATCAGCCAATTGATTCAGACGGAAGCAGAAGCCCTGTTGCAACAGGGTAGTATCGAAGAATCACTTTATCTCAAGGTTGCGATCCATGCCTGTAAAAACGGTGTGCCAAGAGTACAGCTGATTGATCGTCAGGCAAGTGGCGCAATATTGCAGGAACTGTTTACACTTGATGGTGCGGGTACGATGATTACTGCTAGCTCTTACGATGTAATCAGACAGGCCGATGGAAGTGATATAGCCGGTATTCTTGAGTTGATTGAACCGATGGAAAAGCAAGGTGTACTGGTGGAGCGCTCACGGGAAAAACTGGAACTTGAAATTGGTCACTTTACGCTTATGCAACGTGACAATGTCATCATTGGCTGTGCGGCTTTGTATCCTTTCTCTGAAGAAAACGCGGCTGAATTGGCCTGTTTTGTCATTCATCCTGAATATCATAAGCAGGGAATGGGAGAGCAACTGTTTGCGATGATGGAAACAATTGCGCGAAAAAATGGATTGAAAAAATTGTTCGTTCTGACCACCCAGGCGGAACACTGGTTTCTGGAACGAGGCTTTAGTGAATGCTCGCTTGACGATCTTCCCGTCGAGAAGCAGGATTTATACAACTATCAACGCAAGTCCAGGGTGTTGACGAGAACGATAGACTGAGTTTGATACTGCGGATTGGACGCCTATAATGCCGCAATCAATTCCTGTCGCGGGCCAAATTCACTGGCCCATGCTCTTGGAGGAGCAGGATTGACTTCTTTCTCCAGCAAACAATAACTATCTCCTGTTTCAGTGGAATAATTGTTTGATAACAAATCTGGTACGTAGAACCCTACAAGTAGTACTGCAAATACCCCAAAACCAATATGTTTTAGACCAATAGTATGTTCTTCCATAAGTTCGAGCCCCCTCGTTTTTATGCGTTGTTTCTTTGGAAAATCTGCCAATAGATACTTGACCATGAGAGCTTGAGAAAGTTTCTCGGTTAAAGGAAAACATCCCCAGCGAGATAGGACGAAATCCGACTCCGTATGCAGGCAGGTGGTAGAATTTGAGATAGAATCAGCGTTACCTCAACGAGTACAGGCAGAGATATAGATGTTATCCAATATTAAATATATGATTTTCTTCTCATTTTTTGTGTTTGCTGGCGTAGCTATTGCAGACGATAAACCTTCAACAGGTGCCAAGGGAATGGCAGGAGCCGAGGGTACCTTCGCATTTAAGCCGAATGACTGGAGAAAGGGTGAAGTCTCATGGTGGAAAGATAGTGATGGTGTCGATCCTGGAACAGCGGGTTGTCATATTGGTACAGATAGTGAAGGCAGGTCTAACGGTAGAATGTTTGGCGAAGCCTGTCTGCCGAACGGACACTTGGTCGAATCAAACCCTGGCGCAGATGAGCTGCATAGTCATAAAAATGATGTCGGACACCCGGATACATTTGATTGTAATGCGTGGTGCGAAGGCGAGGGCTCGTCCAGTGGGATGTGCAAAGTAGCTGTTGCCCCACCTTGTGAGCAATCCGCTATGTGTAGTTGTGAATAAGTAACAGTAGTAATATCTAAACAGTGCTTTACGAGACTATTTAGTGAACAGCACCTTCTTTTTCTTTTTCCATAACTTTGACTTTTAGTTCATCATTCTCTGTTGTAACGAGGATATGACCACCATGTTCAAGCTTGCCGAATAGAAGTTCTTCGGCGAGAGACTTTTTGATTTTTTCCTGGATCAGTCGTGACATTGGACGTGCGCCCATTACCTTGTCATAACCATGAGTTGCAAGCCATTGTCTTGCGTCTTCATCAACATCCATTGTGACTTTTTTATCATCCAACTGTGCCTGAAGCTCAACCAGAAATTTATCAACAACATTCAGAATAGTTTTTCTGTTCAGAGAGTTAAACTCAATGATCGCATCGAGGCGATTACGAAATTCAGGACTAAATGTGCGCTTGATTACTTCTGTTGCGTCCGATGCGTGATCCTGCGGTGTAAAACCTACCGATGAGCGACTGATACGATCGGCGCCAGCATTGGTAGTCATCACAATAATGACATTACGGAAATCAGTTTTTCTACCATTTGTGTCAGTTAGTGTACCGTGGTCCATGACCTGCAATAGCAAGTTAAATACGTCCGGATGAGCCTTTTCCATTTCATCAAGCAATAACACTGAGTGCGGTTGTTTGCTTACCGAATCGGTTAGTAATCCACCCTGATCAAATCCCACATAACCGGGAGGTGCGCCGATCAAACGTGAAACTGTATGGCGCTCCATGTATTCGGACATATCAAAGCGTATCAATTCGATACCCATGGTCAAAGCAAGCTGTCGGGTGATTTCAGTTTTACCTACGCCTGTGGGACCGGCAAACAAAAAGGCACCAATGGGTGTTTGCGGATTGCCCAGACCGGAACGGGCGGTCTTAATTGCTGCTGACAAGGTTTGAATCGCCTGATCCTGACCAAATACAACCATCTTCAGATTGCGTTCCAGGTTTTTCATCACACCCTTGTCAGAAGAATTGACTGTTTTCGCGGGTATTCTTGCAACCTTGGCGACAATGCCTTCAATGTCATGTACGCCAATAGTTTTCTTGCGTTTTGATGGTGAGAGTAGTCTTTGAGACGCACCAGCTTCATCAATAATATCAATTGCCTTATCCGGTAAATGACGATCAGTCATATAGCGATCAGTTAATTCTGTCGCTGAGCGTAAAGCTTGCTGGGTATATTTAACTTCATGATGTTCTTCAAAACGGGACTTCAGCCCCTGTAGAATCTTGATTGTTTCTTCAACGGATGGTTCTTCTACATCAATTTTTTGAAAACGACGGGAAAGTGCGCGATCTTTTTCGAAGATGCCACGGTATTCCTGATAGGTAGTTGAACCGATACATTTCATATCACCGGAAGATAATACCGGTTTAATAATGTTAGATGCATCCATTACACCACCAGATGCAGCACCGGCGCCAATGATGGTATGAATTTCGTCAATAAAAAGAATTGAACCTTCAGTTTTCTTCAGTTGATTGATGATACCTTTTAAGCGCTTCTCGAAATCACCACGATATTTTGTTCCTGCCAATAAACCGCCCAGGTCCAGTGCATAGATAGTACTTTCTGCAAGCACTTCCGGAACATCGCCATCGACGATCATTTTTGCCAGACCTTCTGCAATCGCTGTCTTACCAACGCCGGCTTCGCCTACGTAAAGAGGGTTGTTTTTACGTCGACGACACAGTATTTGAATTGTTCTTTGAACTTCGTGTTCACGACCAATGAGCGGATCTATTTTTCCCAGTTCTGCCTGCTCGTTTAAATTGACGGCGTAAGCTTCCAGAGGATTAGTACTGGTGTCATCACCACGAGATTCTTCATCTGAAAGTGCATCGTCGTGCTCATCCTGATCTTCGTCATCTACTTTAGCGATGCCGTGGGAAATGTAGTTGACGACATCAAGCCTGGCTATATTTTGTTTACTCAGGAAATAGGCCGCATGAGATTCCCTTTCACCAAATATTGCAACGATAACATTTGCGCCGGTAACTTCTTTCTTTCCAGATGATTGCACATGAAAAACGGCACGTTGAAGAACTCGTTGAAATCCTAATGTTGGTTGAGTTTCGCGTTCATCGTCTTCCGGAAGCAAGGGCGAATTTTCTTCAATAAACTTGCCAAGATCAGCATGTAGTTCATTGAGATTAGCGCCGCAGGATCGCAATACTTTTATAGCGGATTGATTTTCAAGCAGACCCAGTAACAGATGTTCTACCGTCATGAATTCATGACGTTGTTCGCGAGTTCTGCGAAATGAGTCGTTTAAAGTTTGTTCCAGTTCTTTATCTAGCATGAGTCAGTCCTCATAATATCAATAGGCTTTTTCCATGGTGCATAAAAGAGGGTGTTGGTTTTCTCGAGCATAAAGATTAACTTGTGAAACTTTGGTCTCCGCTATTTCATGTGTGTAGATTCCGCATACGCCTTTGCCACTGGTGTGAACTTCAAGCATGATCCTGGTTGCCGCATCCCTGTCTCTGGAAAAAAATACTTCCAGAATATGGACCACGAATTCCATAGGTGTGTAGTCATCATTAATAAGGATGACTTTGTACATTGGTGGACGTTTAAGTTTTGGCTTTGCTTCCTGTAAAGCAAGACTATCGTCGTGTTGATTGTCAGTTTTATCTGACATTACCTTTTATCTCCACTTTTAGACATTGTATTCACTGTTTCAGTATACCCAAAACTGAGGCGTCTGTGTGATAGAGAATAGACAGGATTATTACATTGCCAACTCGCGCACAAAGATGCCTTTTAATGTTAATCGTTTGACTGCTCATCGGCAGTAAAAGTGCCCTGATAAAAACTTTCCAGGGCATTATCATCTAACAATTCAATGAACTTTCTCGTCGCCGGCGAAATGAATTGCCCCCGGCGTAGTAACAGACCGTAACTTCGCTCAGGGAAATATTCTGTAAGCGGGATTCTGGCGAGTTTTTCTTTACCAGTCAGACAGATACTGGTGACAATGGATATACCCAGATCCAGTTCCACATACTTTTTTATGACCTCCCAGCCGCCGGCTTCCATACTTACCCTGTAATCAAAATTATGTTGTTGGAAGACGATATCAATGTAGTTGCGAGTAGACATCGTATGCGGAGGCAATATAAGACCATAAGGTGCGATGTCCTGCAGAGAGACTTTTCCCTGTTTTGCCAGTGGATGTCCACGCGGTGTGATAAGAACAGGCTCATAAGAGACCAACGGGTAAAACCAGATTTCATCAGGAATTTCAGTGATCGGACCGACGGCCATATCCACATCACCTGTGCGTACCATTCCCATGCCCTGACGTCCCGGTACATTGTGGAGCTTCACCTGGATCTGCGGGTATTGCCGGGTAAACCGATCGACTATCTGGGGTAAGAGATAGAGAGTTGTTGACTCCCCGGCTGCGATATTCAGCGTACCTGTAACCGTATTGTGACAACGGTCATGAAAGGTATCCGGCAGACTCTCAAGGCCTTCTACCAAGGGTAAAGCCAGATCCAGAAGTATCTTGCCTTCGTTGGTTAAATGGAGTTTTGGTCCCTTGCGGTCAAACAGATGACTCCCCAGATCTTTTTCCAGCGCCTGGATCAATAAAGATATAGAAGGCTGGCTGAGAAACATCTGTTCCGCAGCTCGGGACATGCTCTCTGAACGCGCTGTATTACAAAAGGCACGTAATTGCTTGAAGCGGTTCTGTTTATAGTGAAAACGTTGCATTGGCTCCAATTATGCCTGAATTTAGTATTAATAATATTAATAATTAATATTGACATAATTAACTTGTTATATGCTGCGTTGCAGCGATAATTCCTTTGCTTGATTTGGAATGATGCCTGTATGGCATTCATTCTTGAGCGAGACTAGAAGGTCTATTTCGTCGCTGCAGAGCTGATATGGATCACCAAAGGCCACATCGATTTAGCATAAAGAAAGATGTGTGCTTATCACTGATATAGGGGAGAATTTATCCATGGTTAATGAAATTGATATCAAAAATATGGAAAAAGATTGGGCTGAAAACCCACGCTGGAACAATGTTAAGAGAGACTATTCTGCAGCGGACGTTGTGCGTTTACGTGGTAGTGTTCAAATCGAACATACCCTGGCTCGTCGAGGAGCAGAAAAACTCTGGAAACTGGTTAACGAAGAAGATTATATCAACTGTCTGGGAGCCGTGACTGGTGGTCAGGCCGTACAACAGGTGAAAGCTGGTGTTCAGGCTATTTATCTTTCCGGTTGGCAGGTAGCTGCTGACGGAAACACAAGCGAGACTATGTATCCTGATCAATCGCTCTATGCTGTTGACTCCGTACCGACCATGGTGCGTCGTATTAATAATGCCTTCAAACGAGCTGACGAAATCCAATGTTCGAAAGGAAAGGGTGACATTGATTATTTTGCGCCTATCGTTGCTGATGCAGAAGCAGGTTTCGGTGGTGTATTAAATGCTTACGAGTTGATGAAGAATATGATCGAAGCAGGTGCTGCTGGCGTTCATTTCGAAGATCAGCTTGCTTCAGCAAAAAAATGCGGACATATGGGCGGTAAGGTACTGGTCCCAACTCAGGATGCTGTACAAAAACTGACGGCAGCTCGGCTGGCGGCGGATACCATGGGCGTACCGACAGTTGTGCTGGCGCGTACTGATGCTAATGCGGCCGCCTTAATGACTTCTGATGTTGATGAGTATGACCGCGAATTTCTAACGGGTGGACGTACAGCTGAAGGTTTCTATGAAACCAAAGCCGGTATTGACCAGGCTATTTCACGTGGTCTCGCCTATGCACCTTATTCTGATCTGCTTTGGTGTGAGACAGCGGTTCCCGATTTGGAAGAAGCCAGAGTATTTGCTGAAGCCATTAAGAAAGAACACCCAGAGCAATTGTTATCTTATAACTGTTCG
>JABHFC010000152.1 GCA_018676275.1 Gammaproteobacteria bacterium
TTTTTTCTGTTTTTCTTTTATTTCTTTATTTCTTTGTTCTGTTGTTTGTTTTGCATTTGCTCGTTTTTCTCTCCATGTTGTACAACTTCTCGAAATTTGATTTCCGTAAATTTCTGCCCAGTCGTCATCATCAATTTGTATAGTTTTTGGGCACATATCAATGTTGATAAAGGCTTTGACTTTATCCAGGCCGAATTGTCTGAAATAAGAGTAGGCATCATAGGCACCAAGTGACCAGCCAGCGATGACAATGTTATTCAAATCCAATACGTCAATAAAAGCGGCGAGATCACGACCTCGTTGGGCAAAATTGTTACCGATTTCAGTAATAGTTGAATTGCCCTGACTTCGAGGGTCGTAGCAAATAATACGATTACGATCAGACAAGGTTTCGAGATTGTGTTCAAAAAACTCGGTGGTACAGGTCAGACCAGGGATAAATAAAATTGCATCACCCTTACCGTAATCCTCAAAGTAAAGTTCTATTCCATTTCCTAGATCAATTTTATTCGGCATAGCTACTTTATTCCCAACACCTTTTTTGACATATGCATAGTGACTAACATGTGTGGCATGTCGACGACTTCTGCTATTTTTAACTTACCTGCGAGAGAACAAAGCATGTATGCCGCATAGCGATCCATACCATGTTCTTCCACCAGATAGTTAATCATGTAGCGAGTTGCTTTTTTAGCTGCTTCATCCAGAGTCGTGGCATAGGCAGTAACGGCATAGCTATCGTTTGTTTCGTATTCCGGTTCCTGTAATTTTCGACCACCTTTTATCAGGTTTAATTCATAGATAACCCGCATTGGTGCTTCAATAGCTGTGCCGGTTACTTCTCCCGCGCCCTGTACCGCGTGAGTATCACCAATTGAAAACAGGGCACCGTTCACAAATACGGGGAAATAGACTGTTGTCCCTTCAACTAAATGCGGGTCATCCATATTTCCTCCGTTTGCTCGCGGTGGAATAGTAGATAAGCGTTCGTCCGTATCTGGCGCGACACCCATAACGCCGGGGAATGGATTCAGGGGGATTTTTATTTTGTCTGTGAATTGAATTTCCTGTTTGTTTTTACTGAAATCGAATGTTCTTAAATAGGGAACTGTAAATTCATCTGCAAGTAATCCGAAACCGGGCATTATCGCAGCAAAGCCCCAGTCACCTAATTCAATTTCATGCAATGTAACGGCAAGTGTATCGCCAGGTTCAGCACCTTCTACGAAAACTGGTCCGGTTAAGGGATGAATGGGATCTGATTTTAGCGTAGCAAGGTCTTCTACACTTGAACCTAGATTTAGTTGTTTATCTGTCGTCTCTTCTGTAAATACTTCTATAACAGCACCAGACTTCACTGTTAAAACAGGTTTTTCATTACGACTGAATTTGTTATGAGTCTGCTCGGCTGAAAGATGATATTGTACCGTCGGCGGTGAAGAAATAGCCCCGTTGCTCAAAACAATAAAAGTTAGCGTCAGCAAGAATATAAAATAACTACGTGAAGATGGAAAATATCGAATCAGCATCATAATGAGTTCACCGGTTTCAGTTAGTCGTTAACCTTCACATAATCATTGAAAAATGTCGAGTAATTGAAACTGAAGCGATGGTGAAATGTATTTGAGCAAATCGCTAGATTAATATTGAGTAAACTGGACGCTAATAAGCCTGAATTAATACACATTGAATAACTCACTGAATCGAAACCCGGTGCCTGTTGCGGCCTTATGGATGTTAGGTACCGTATTCTCCCTATCGTCGATAGCAATTAGTGTAAGGGAGCTTGGCGATGATATGAGCCCCTTCGAAATGGTGTTTTTTCGAAGTTTAATTGGTCTGATTATTCTTACTCCCATTGTTTTGTATCAGCAAAAACGACTACCACGAACAACACAATTAACAGATCATATAATTCGTAATGTAACGCATTACCTGGGACAGTCTGCCTGGTTTTATGGCATTACAATTATTGCCCTCGCCAAGGTGTTCGCTATTGAATTCACAACACCTGTGTGGACTCTTGTTCTGGCTACATTTTTGCTTGGTGAGAAAATGACTCGATGGCGAATTATTGCAATAGTATTCGGCTTAGTAGGCGTGTTGATTGTACTACGCCCCGGCCTTATACCGATTCATTTTGCTTCCATCGTGGTGCTGGTAGGTTCTTTTGGGTTTGCCATGTCGCATATTTACACACGTAAGCTTGCCCAAATAGAATCACCGACTGTCATTTTGTTTTATATGAGCGCAATTCAGGTTCCATTAGCTTTACTACCTGCACTTAATAACTGGGTAATGCCAGTGGGCATGGCATGGACCTGGATATTCGTCATTGGCATAGCCTCAATCACAGCACATTATTGTTTAAGTAGAGCGCTAACAATTGCTGATGCAAGTATTATTATCCCGCTTGATTTCCTGCGCTTACCGCTAATTGTTCTGGTAGGTTACCTGTTCTATCAGGAAGCGTTGGACTGGTATGTATTATTGGGTGCCAGCATTATATTTATTGGTAATACCCTGAATTTGAGAAAGGAATATCATGGCGCAAAAAAGTAATATTGTCAGGGAGAGAAGCTGGCAGGCAATCTGAAACTATCTGCCTGTTTTGCAACGAGCGTGGGGTCGGTGATGGGAATCGAGCAACGATCCGGATTACAGATATACATAGCTGATTTTTTCCGAACAGGATAGCGTCCTGCTTTTTCATAATGCAAAAGTTTGCGCGGATGATAGGTAAGTTTACCCGCTTCGAATAATGCAAGAGTTGCCGGGTCTGTATTTTCGCCAACGACAGAAAACTCAACATAGGCAGCAGTTAGTTTTTCCAGTGCCAAAGCTGTTTGTCCGGTAATTTTTCCTTCACGGGTAAGTATTTCTTTTACTGCAACAGCGCGTAAAGACTGCTCTGGAATTAAAGCGAAACGTTCATCTTTCGTATATATCCACAAGTCATAAAAAAAGCGAGCTGCCTTTGCATTTAATTCCAAAGGCTTTCTCGGGGGGATAATAGTCGCAGTTTCATCGATGGCACTGGTATAGAACCCGCCGTTCTCATTATCGTATAACTTCATTTTCATTGTATCTGCCAATCTAATCGCACGTTTTAGCCATTCGACATCTCCGCTGGTTGAATAGAGAGATAATAATGCACTTCCAAACCATGCTTGAGCACTTAAAAATGGTTTTTTGTTGGTAATGAGTGGACGCATACGCTTGTCATTTTTTGTTGTCTTTGACGCTACAGTTTGCAATATCCAGTTTTCATTTTGCATGCGGGATTTAATTAATGAACGAGTAGTACGAATAGCAGTATCTAAATAGCGTTGCTTTTCTGTCGCTTCGTATGCCTGAGCATAAGCGATAATTACCTGGGCATTCTTATCCGTATAAACAGCATGATCTATTGGTGGTATACTATACTTGCGGCGTTTTTTATCACTGTCCAGTAACCAGTAATCAATGGCGTTCATGTTGTCAGTCAGACCAGGAGGATCATCTTCCTGACTGGTATAGAAAGTACCATCATCATCCATCATCCAGTTTTGCAGGAACCGGTCTACCTCTTCGATACCCTTTAGATAAGCCGGTTCTCTTGTAGTACGGTAGCCATTGGCAAAAGCAACAAGGGCATTGGCCTGATTGGATATGCGTTTTTCCGGTACGGCACCGAGAGCTCTGAATCTTGCCGGTCTATTGTCGTTGTCATGAAAAGTTTTTACAAAGACGCCGCCCCAGACTGGATCAATAGCCTTCAGATAACCATCAGTTGTTTTCAGTGCAAGACTAAGTAGTTCCGCGTTACTGTACATGTGTGCACGTAAATACAGATGTTCCACTCTGGCACCGCTTGCTGTTGATATACCGCTACGCGCCCAGCCGCCATATTGTTCATTTAACAGGCCATCAAGTTGTGCACGTACTCTATTTCGAATTCGTGTTAACTCGGTTTTTTCCGGTTCGGGCGGCGCGGCATAGGGGGCAAGTTGATCTGCTTGAAGTTGATTATTGGCTTTCTTTTTTATCAGCTCTTCCAGTATTGGAACAAAATTACCCGGCCTGCGATTACCGGCGAGAGCAAGCACCTGGGTAGTATCCGGTGCCATAAAAATGGTGGCAGGCCAGGCCCAGTCTGAGTAACGCTCACCCACATCCGGTTGCGCTTCTGCGTCAGCCGCAATTGCCACAAAATTCTCATTAATAAGTTGAATTACTCGCGCGTCTGTATAGGTAATCTCATCCATCCAGCGACAGGCGGTGCAACCCTCCATACCCACGTCAAGCAAGATCAGTTTGTCTTCTGCCTGTGCCTGGGTAAAAGGTGTTTTTCCCCATTGTTGCCAGTGAATTTTTTCCGCAGCAATTGTGTTGAATGATACCCCGGTAATTAACAGTGAAAGTAGAAGAGCTTGTTTCATTACCTGTCCCCCGATAGACCAAATTTTGGCGAATTCGATCTATTCTTTGTCAATAATGTTGGTCAAAGTCGCCACCGCTTCTACTTCGACTTCAATTTTGTCCCCGGGTTTCATAAATAGTTGGGGATCACGTCTGTAACCGACCCCGCCCGGTGTACCGCTTGCGATTACATCGCCTGGCTCCAGGGTGGTAAAGGTGGAAAGATAGGCAATAACAGTGGGGATATCGAAAATCATCAGGTCAGTGGTGGTTTGCTGCACTACCTTATCATTTAATCGGGTCTGTAGACTCAAACCGGCACCAGGATCAGGTATTTCATCTGCACTGACCATCCACGGACCAAAAGACCCACTGTTATCAAAATTTTTACCGGGTATATATTGTGTTGTGTGATATTGATAATCGCGCATGGAACCATCCATAAAACAGCTATACCCGGCAATATAGTTAAGTGCATGCTCAGCTGAAATTCGTCTTCCTGTTTTACCGATAATGACTGCAAGCTCGCCTTCGTAATCAAACTGCTCGCTCTCTGCTGGTTTTATCAGGTTGTCATTGTGAGCAACGAGGGAAGAAGGATAGCGTGTAAATATCAGTGGGCGTGCCGTTGCCTTACCATCCATTTCGTCCCTGTGCGCCACATAGTTTTGACCGACACAGAGGATACGCTTTGGATCCGGTATGGGAGGTAGCAGACTCAGATCTCTGAATGCCAGAACAGTCTCTTTATTTTCAATATCAGCAATAGACGTGGGTAAAATAGATTTCGAAATTGCCGACTTTAAGCAGGGGGCGAGGTAAGATAATTCGATAACATTATCATCGTCAATCGCACCCCAACAGTATTTATGCTGATATTGAAAAGAGACGAAGCGCACTAGGAGCGTTCTTTAGTATTGATAACGGTACGAAAACCAATATGCGCAGCGCCAAGTGTCGTTTCCTGTGCGTGTCGTGCGCTCGGGCGATAACGCATACAAAAATTCTTTGCACACAAATAGGAGCCCCCCTTGATCACTTTCACCGGCATACCCGGTTGGCGCGGATCATATCCAGTTGGAATGCTCTCGGTGTTAACTTTTTGATGGCCGGGGTAATACCAGTCATCAACCCACTCCCAGACATTGCCGATCATGTCGTGAATACCATAGTCATTGGGCGGATAACAGCCGGCAGGCGAGGTCGCAAGATAACCATCTTCTTCTTCATTAAAGGCGGGGAACATACCTTGCCAGGTATTCGCTCTCCAGGTTTCGTCCGGACGAAATTCCTTTCCCCAGGCATAGGGCTGTCTCTGTAGACCGCCTCGTGCGGCATACTCCCATTGAGCCTCGGTAGGCAATTCACGTCCGGCCCAACTTGCATAAGCCAGCGCATCTTCATGAGCGACATGTACCACTGGATATTCTTCCTTTCCTTCAATCGAGCTACCTGGACCCAGGGGTTCGCGCCAACTGGTGCCGGCTATGAAACGCCACCAGTCAGTCAGGCTACCGCCCTGGGTAAGTTTGCCTGGCATGATGAAAACTACTGATCCCGGTAAGAGTTGATCGGCGGGAATGCCCGGAAAATCGTCCGGATTCAGTTGTCGTTCTGCCACGGTCTGGTAGTTGGTTTCATCGACGAATTTGGCGAATTGCCTGTTTGTCACCTCATATTTATCAATCCAGAATCCATTTACCTCTACATCATTAACAGGACCTTCTTCCGGGTAAAAGTCGGAGGAGCCCATGGAAAATGCACCAGCATCCAGCCAGACCATCGAATCTTCGTCTTCGGCGGTTTTGGCACAATTGTTTAGATCTTCTTTAGCAGTTATTACAGGGGCTTGATCCGGTGTATCTGTCGCCAGAAACCAGGCAATCACCGCTGAGATGCAAATAAGAAAAATTCCGCCAAGTATTAGGGTCTGTTTATCTTTCATATGCGGAATAATACCATTGATAGGCGCGGGATAGCGCAGCATTCCATTCTTTTTTGATAATGTGCTTGCACTGTAATTAAAATTAGTTAATATATTAACAATAATTAGTTAATATATTAACAATATGATGGATTTTGAACACTCTTTGCCTATGTTGTTATTACGCGCTCGTGAAGCCTGTATGACAAATTTTCGTCCAATACTGAGTGATCACGGTTTGACCGAGCAACAATGGCGAGTGGTCCGTGCCCTGGCTGAGCATAATGGTCTTGAGTCGAAAGAGCTTGCAGAACGAACATTAATACTGAAACCGAGCATGACCGGCATTATTGACAGACTCGAGCGAGATGGCCTGGTGTTACGAAAAAAGGATAAGGGCGATGGTAGAAAAACCTGTATCTGGCTAACGCGAAAGGCGAGCCGCTTGTATGAACGCATCATGCCGCTGGTCGAAGCTGGTTACAATGATATGCAGATAGGTTTCACGGATAAAAAATGGGATGTATTGTATGAATCCCTGTTTCACTTAATACAATTAAACAGTAATTCACAAAAATAAAACTGAATAAGGCAAGACTATGCTAGAAACAGGACAAATCACTCAGCTTGCGAAGGAATTGCACGATGCAGAAAAAAACAGACAGCAAATACCCGCAATAAGTCAAAAATACCCTGACATTACTATGGAAGATGGCTATGCCATACAAAAAGCCTGGATGGATATCAAAACAGCTGAGGGTAAAAAAGTTATCGGTTACAAGGTAGGTCTGACGTCACGTGCTATGCAAATGACTATGCAAATTGACGAACCCGATTATGGCACCTTGCTCGATGACATGGTGTTTGAGGATGGTTCAGATATTGAAGCGTCACAATTCACTGATCCCCGCATCGAAGTGGAACTGGCTTTTGTGCTTAAAGATCGTTTGGAAGGCGCAAATATTTCAATTTTTGATGTTCTCAATGCCACCGACTATGTTATTCCGGCACTGGAATTAATCGCCGCACGTAGCTACCGGGTTGATCCTGAAAATGGTTATGTACGCAAAATATTTGACACAATATCTGACAATGCTGCAAACGCCGGGATTATAATGGGTGGTCGACCGATTAAACCTATGGAAATGGATTTACGCTGGGTAGGTGCTTTGCTTTATCGTAATGGTGTGATGGAAGAAACCGGTGTTGCCGCAGGTGTACTGAATCACCCGGCTAATGGCATTGCCTGGATAGCCAAACGTTTTGCACCACATGGTATCGCGCTGGAACCTGGACAGATATTATTAGCGGGTTCCTTTACCCGACCTGTAATTGCAAGAGCAGGGGACACTTTCCATGCGGACTATGGTCCGCTAGGCGGCATTAGCTGTCATTTCACATAAGCTAATTTAACAGGGGAAAAAAGTGGAATTACCAGTAAACAAGTTCAAGCAAGCAATTTCCAAAGGGAATACCCAATATGGTTTATGGGCGGGTATTCCAGATACAACCAGTGCAGAAATTTGTGCCGGAAGCGGTTTTGACTGGTTATTACTGGACGGTGAACATGCTCCCTTTGACATGCGTGCGATTTATAATTATCTGCAGGCAGTAGCGGCTTATGATGTACATCCGATAGTGCGTATTGTCGAAGGTGATAAAAACCTGATCAAGCAACTACTGGATTATGGTGCACAAACATTATTAATCCCGATGGTTGATACAGCCGAGCAGGCTGGAGCCCTGGTTGAGGCGATGCGATATCCTCCTCAAGGTATTCGTGGTATGGGTAGTTCAATTGCCCGGGCAGCACGCTGGAATTCGATAACTGACTATGTCAGTACAGCAAATTCAGAAGTATGTTTACTGGTTCAGGCAGAAACAACAACGGCACTTGAAAATCTTCCCGAGATATTGAATGTGGAAGGTGTTGATGGTGTCTTTATTGGCCCTTCTGATTTATCTGCCTCGATGGGGCATGTAGGAAACCCGGGGCACCCTGAAGTTGTTGCAACGATTAAAAGTGCTATTAAAGCTATTGTTAAGGCCGGTAAAGCGGCTGGCATTCTTGCTCTTGATCCTGCACAGGCCCAACAATATATTAAAGCAGGAGCATGTTTTATCGGTGTCGGTGTGGATACGATGTTACTGGGTAATGCAGCAAAGCAATTAGCTCTGTCATTCAGAAGTGAAGATGAGACTATCGCAAACATAAATAAAGCCGGATATTAATTCATACAAAAATGAGTTTAAAAAATAACATCGATCTAGCCAATGTGCGTGAAGTCATTTGCGTAGCCTTGAATTACATTGGTCATGTGGAAGAGGTTGAAAATCAATTTGATAAAGCACCTTACAAGGAGCCGCCAAAAACCCCAGTGTTATTTATCAAGCCACAAAATACAATTACACAAGATAAAAAAAATGTTCTTTATCCAGACGAGGTCTCAGGTGTTCAGGCGGGCCCATCACTGGCGGTTGTCATTGGCAAACAGGCACGTAAAGTGAGCGAAATGGAAGCCATGGATTACATTAAAGGCTACACAATATTTAATGATTTCAGCTTGCCTGAACAAAGTTATTTCAGACCAGCTATCACTAGCAAATGCTACGATTCCTTTGGACCGCTTGGACCAGCCATTGTTGACAAGGAAGCTGTTGCAGATCCCCATGACCTGGAGATCAAAACAATTGTCAATGGGGAGCTACGTCAAGAAGCGCATACCGATGAGTTGGTATGGAGTATTCCTGCTCTACTTGAATTTATTAGCAGTTTCAAAACTCTCTATCCCGGTGAAGTTATTGCCACAGGTTTTCCTGCCGGACGTGTTGATGTGAGTGTTGGTGATGAAGTGAGTATTGAAATAGAAAGTGTCGGGTGTCTTAGCAATACACTGGTCAGCGAAAAGGATTTTTACGCCGTATGAAACATGCAAGAATTGAATTCAACGGGGAGATTCAGAACGTTACAGTTCATGAAGATAACAAGGTCTTGCTCGCTGATGGTCTGAAGCTAGCGGAAGATCAGGTCACATGGCTACCACCAGAGTACGGCACGGTTGTGGCGCTCGGTTTGAATTACGCCGATCATGCTTCAGAACTTGAATTTAAACCGCCGGAAGAACCACTGATATTTATTAAGTCGGCAACTACCTTTATCGGTCATCGACAACAGACTTATCGTCCAGCGAATATCGACTACATGCACTACGAAGCGGAACTGGTAGCCGTAATAGGTAAAACAGCGCGCAAAGTATCACGTGATGACGCAATGGATTATGTACAGGGTTACACTTTGTGTAATGATTACGCGATTCGAGATTACCTGGAAAATTATTATCGACCCAATTTACGTGTCAAAAGCCACGATACTTTATCACCAATAGGTCCCTACATAATTGATAGAGATGATGTCGATGATCCTCAAAAACTTGCGCTTCGTACACTGGTAAACGGTGAGGTCAGACAGGAAGGAACCACGGCTGACATGATTTTTAGTATTCCCTACCTGATTGAATATCTGAGCGCCTTTATGACCTTGCAGCCGGGTGACATGATTTCAACCGGCACACCAAAAGGTTTGTCTGATGTGCAACCCGGGGATGAGGTTGTAATTGAAGTGGAGCAGGTCGGACAACTAACGAATTATATTGTCAGTGAAGAAGAGTATTTTAACGATAAGTAACAAGGTAGATTGCGCAAGTAATTCGTCATACTGGCGCCCCTACGGGCATAAACTCCAGCCAGTATCCAGTAATAAGGATGCCGCTGTTAGCGGCAACTATTCTGACTGGATTCCCGTCTGCACGGGAATGACGGATCATTCTTGTATTCATGTCCCTCATGTAAATGCATAAAGGTAAAACGATGAGCAAAGAACTGGAAGATAACATCAAGAAGGCCGAAGCCTATCTGCAACGTTTTAAAGATAATGTCACCGGGCATTTTATTAATGGCAAGCCTTACGCCGGAAACTCCGGCAAAACATTCGAAAATACTACACCGGTAGACAACAGTGTTATTGGACAGATTGCCGAAGGCTCAGCAGATGATATAGATGTTGCCTGCAAAGCAGCGGCAGCCGCCTTTCCGGAGTGGAGTAATACACCGGGCAAAGAACGAAAAAAGGTATTACATCGTTTCGCGGATCTTATCGTTGAACGGGCAGAAGAAATTGCCATGGTCGAAAGTATGGACTGTGGTCAAGCCATTCGCTTTATGAAGGCAGCTGCTGTTCGTGGTTCAGAGAATTTTCGTTTTTTCGCAGATAAGGCACCGGAAGCAAGTAATGGTCAGGCTTTGCATCAGGGTGAACATCTGAATTACACCAAACGAACTGCAATCGGACCGATAGGTGTTATTACCCCCTGGAACACACCGTTCATGTTAGCTACCTGGAAAATTGCACCGGCTTTAGCGGCAGGTTGTACGGTGGTACATAAACCAGCTGAGTTTAGTCCTCTGTCGGCAATGATACTGGCGGAAGTAAGTAAGGAAGCCGGCTTACCGGACGGAGTATGGAATACGGTGAATGGCTTTGGTGATGTCGCCGGTAAAAAGCTTACAGAACACCCGGACATAAAAGCTATTGGTTTCGTTGGCGAAACAGTTACCGGCTCATACATAATCGGACAAGGTGCGCCAACTTTAAAACGGGTACATGTCGAACTCGGTGGTAAGAATCCGGTTATTGTTTTTGATGATGCTGATTTTGACAGGGCACTGGATGCTGTCGTGTTTATGATTTACAGCCTGAATGGACAACGCTGTACATCTAGCAGTCGCCTGTTAATACAACGAGGTATACAGGACAAATTTATTGCTGCTTTGAAAAAACGTGTGGCAAATATAAAGGTCGGTCATCCACTGGATCCCGCAACGGAAGTAGGACCATTGGTGCATACAACACATTTTAAAAAAGTATTGAGTTATGTTGAAGCCGCACGCGATGAGAAAGCCACTGTTGCGGTAGGCGGAAAAGCACTTTCTGATCTGGGTCCAGGCAACTATTTTTCACCAACACTTTTTACCGATGCAAATAATAAAATGAAAATTGCACAGGAAGAAATATTCGGGCCTGTTTTGACCGCGATACCTTTTGACACAGAAGAAGAAGCACTAAATATAGCAAATGACACTAATTACGGATTAACCGGCTATGTCTGGACCAAAGATTCAGGACGCGGTATTCGTATGGCAGAGGGCATCGAGGCAGGTATGGTTTGGGTGAATTCAGAAAATAACCGTAACTTACCTTCACCTTTTGGCGGCGTGAAACAAAGCGGTATTGGTCGTGATGGTGGTGATTACAGTTTTGAGTTTTATATGGAAACAAAAAA
>JABHFC010000153.1 GCA_018676275.1 Gammaproteobacteria bacterium
CCCCTTGCACAATTGACAATTCTGGCACCTTTTTTCATTGACTGTATTCGCTCTGCATTCATGATGCCGCGGGTCTTGTCATTCACCGGACAGTGAAAAGTGAAGTAATCACATGTTGAAACTAACTCGTCCAGTTCCATGCAGCTCACACCATCCGCAGTGAACACATCTTCATTTACAAAAGGATCAAAAGCAGCAACCTGCATCCCCAGTCCCTTCGCTCTTGAAGCTACTATCCGGCCGATATTGCCATAACCGAAAATACCCAAACGCTTGTTCGCCAACTCGGCACCCATAAATTTTGATCGTTCCCACAAACCTTCTTTAACAGAACGATCCGCCTGTGGAAGGCTGCGACTCAGAGATAATATGTGAGCAATTGTTAGTTCTGCTGTGGTTGTTGCATTGGCATTCGGCGTATTTAAGACCGCAATACCTCTTTCGGTGGCTCGATTTACATCGATATTGTCAACACCGATACCTGCACGCCCGATAACCTGAAGGTTCTCCGCGGCATCAATAACTGCAGATGTTATTGTCACTGCACTGCGAACAAGCACTGCATGATATTTACCGATAATGTCACATAGACCGGCTTCATCCAGACCATTGATGTGATCAACCTGAAAACCGCTTTGCTCCTTCAAATAATCAATGCCCGGCTGGGCAATTTTATCTGCGACAAGAATACTTTTTTCCATTACTAGTTTTACCTTCTGGGGTTAAATTGAACAATACGCAAGGTTTGCCTTTACAACAAACAACGATTAACTCAGATAAACTAAACGCTGTCAGCTAGATCGCCAACAACAGGAAGATACAGAACAAGTGAGAAACCTGAACAGGAATTGATTGCTACAGGGTAACAAAAGTATCTGTTTAGCTCGTGTGTCCATCGACCATCACGTTCAAGATTAAAAAAGAGCCGCTATTCTAATGATTCAGCAACACAATTCAAGCGTGAATAAATATCTACTCTATACTGTGCTTTGCAATACCTGCTGAACCTGATTAGCGAGGCTATTTGCAAGCGTATCTACCTGTGTGCTGTCTTCTCCCTCCACCATAACGCGTACCAGGGGTTCTGTACCGGATGGACGCAATAAAACCCGACCGCCATCACCCAGCTCATTTTCAATTTCTTTTACAGCATCATCAATTGCCGGGAATTCTGACAGGTTAACTTGATTCTCTAACCTGATATTCACAAGCGTTTGTGGATATTTGGTCATACCGTTTTTCAGATCGTGTAAGGATTTACCACTTCGAACCATAGATTCCAGTACCTGCAGTGCAGAAATAGTCCCATCACCGGTCGAGGCAAGATTTAAATTAATAATGTGCCCGGAGGATTCGCCTCCCAGTTTCAGGTTCTGTTGCTGCAACAGCTCCATAACATGACGATCACCAACAGCAGAGCGATAAAATCCAAGAGCTAGCCTTTGAATTGCACGTTCAAGACCCAGGTTACTCATCTGCGTACCGACAACTGCTCCGTTCAGGCTTTTCACATTGGTCGAAGCAATGATAAACAGTGCTTCGTCTCCATCGACCACTTCCCCCTTGTTATCGACCATAATCAGTCGATCGCCATCGCCATCCAGGGCAATACCCAAATCCGCCCGCTTTTCGGTGACGGCTCGAATCAGGTTTTCCGGAGCAGTAGCACCATGTTCTTTATTGATATTGATACCATCTGGTTCAACTCCAATACATTCGACTTCAGCACCGAGCTCTTCAAAGACGTGAGGCGCAATATGATAAGTGGCACCATGAGCACAATCGACAACCACACGCAAAGAGCTGAGATCCAGGTCTGGTGCAATACGGCTCTTACAATATTCGATGTAACGCCTGGGAGCGTCTTCAATACGCTCAGCCTTACCAAGTTTATTCGACTCGACCACCTGCATGGATTTATCCAGCTCAGCTTCAATAGCTAACTCAATATCATCAGGTAACTTTTTTCCATCAGTACAAAAAAACTTGATGCCGTTGTCCTGAAAAGCGTTGTGAGATGCACTGATGACAATACCCGCCTGAGCACGGGTGTTTTGTGTGAGAAAGGCAATACCCGGAGTGGGCATGGGACCAATTAAGCGTATATCAACACCTGCAGCAGAAAGCCCCGCCTCAAGTGCAGACTCAAACATATAACCAGATATACGGGTATCTTTTCCAATAATAACCGGACCATCACCCTTCTTTGCTAATACCCGACCGGCAGCCCAACCGAGTCGCATAACAAACTCTGGCGTTATTGGGTGGATTCCTACTTCACCACGTATCCCGTCGGTACCGAAATATTTTTTCTTACGGATAGTAATGGTAATAGTCTTCTAATAAATTGATCTCTATAAAACGCAATGCTTCATCACGCTCAACAAGGAGTGCTTTGCACAGAAAAGTTAAAGTTTAAGCCGGTTTGGGTCCGCCTATCGGTGGTTCCTTACCTGAACCACTGTCCTCTTTTCTGATAGTCACATCTTCATCTGGCACCTTACTGTCACCAGATGTATCACTGTCATCATCATCCCAACCAGACGGCGGACGAGGCACTTTATTTTCCATAATGTCTGTAATCTGATCACTATCAATGGTTTCATATTTCATTAAAGCATCAGCCATCAGATGCAACTTCTCAATGTTATCTTTTAAAATGGTTTCAGACCGTGAATAACTTTCATCAATGATCTTACGTATTTCCTCATCAATCGTTTTTGCTGTTTCATCAGATACAGCCTTATGCTTTGATACGGAGTGACCGAGAAAAACCTCACCATCATCTTCACTGTATGTTAATGGTCCTAACTTCTCAGAAAGACCCCACTTGGTAACCATACTGCGCGCTAGCGCAGTTGCTCTTTCAATATCGTTACTGGCACCAGTGGTGACAGCATCTTTACCAAATATTAATTCTTCCGCGATGCGTCCACCATAGAGACTACACAGCTGGCTTACGAGAAAGCCTTTGCTGTAACTAAGCCTGTCTTCTTCCGGCAGGAACATAGTTACGCCGAGCGCACGACCTCGTGGAATTATACTGACCTTGTACACAGGATCATGTCCGGGTAATGAACGACCAACGATGGCGTGTCCGGCTTCATGATAAGCCGTCAGCTTCTTCTCATCTTCACTCATAACCATAGAGCGTCGTTCAGCGCCCATCATGATCTTGTCCTTGGCTCGCTCAAAATCTTCCATATCAACCAGCTTCTTGTCTCCCCTTGCAGCAAATAAAGCAGCTTCATTAATAAGGTTAGCCAAATCAGCACCGGAAAATCCTGGTGTACCACGGGCAATAATATTCGGTTTAATATCGTCGCCAACTGCAACTTTACGCATGTGCACTTTCAGAATTTGTTCGCGGCCTCTAATGTCTGGTAGTGGCACGACAACCTGTCGGTCAAATCGTCCCGGACGTAACAACGCCGGATCAAGCACATCAGGTCTGTTGGTCGCAGCAATTACGATGACACCTTCATTACCTTCAAAACCATCCATTTCCACTAACAACTGGTTAAGGGTTTGCTCACGTTCATCATGACCACCACCAAGACCGGCACCACGATGACGGCCAACCGCATCAAGCTCATCAATAAATATGATACAAGGAGCTTGTTTCTTGGCTTGCTCAAACATATCACGGACACGAGAGGCGCCTACACCAACGAACATTTCAACGAAATCAGAACCTGAGATAGAAAAGAACGGAACTTTTGCTTCACCAGCAATGGCTTTAGCCAATAACGTTTTTCCTGTTCCTGGAGGACCAACAGTTAATACACCTCTTGGGATTTTACCTCCAAGACGTTGGAATTTAGTTGGATCACGAAGAAATTCGACAACTTCAGATAATTCTTGTTTCGCTTCTTCGATACCAGCCACATCAGCAAACGTAATATTTATATTATCTTC
>JABHFC010000154.1 GCA_018676275.1 Gammaproteobacteria bacterium
CATAAATTTGTCCGAATGCTTTCTGACCAAAATAGCGACTGCAGATATAAGCAATCTCACTGATCTCTGATCCTGTCGCCAGACCAACCAGAATCGCGGCAACAAATACCAAAGCACTGCTGGTGCCACTAGCCAGAATCATAATGCCAACGATTAAACCGACAAGAAAGCAGGCAGTTACATAGGGAGCGAAAAAACGATCCATTAGATAGCCCGCAAAAATACGTCCGAAAACCAGGCCGAAACCTAAAGACGTCATACACAAGGCAGCGGTTTGCGGTGCAATCCCCCGATCCTTAAGCATGGGAACGAGATGAGCCAGTATACTGGTGATACCGACGCCAACCAGAAGGAAAGAAAATAATATCAACCAGTAAGTTTTGGTTCTCGCTGCTTGCCCGGCTGTTACTCCTGAATTGGGATCGGTGATACTGAGATCTATAGTTGAATCTTCATTGTCGTCAGGACCAAGCCCGTCATGGCGCATACCCATATCTTCGGGTCTCTCTTTTAGTAAAAAAACCGTCATCGGCAGTGAAATTCCAACAATGGCAATCATGAAACCAAAATAAGCGACGCGCCAACCATAATTCTCGATCATTATTTGTGAAAAGTAGGGGATTAAAGCCGCACCGACACCAAAACCGGACAATGATATGCCCAGAGCAAGACCTCTACGTTTTGCAAACCAGGCTATAAGAACGCGTGAGTAGCTTTGTGGCAGGCTTCCGGCGCCGACAAAAGGAATAAGAAAATACAGGGCATAGTAATGCCAGATATTTTCGGACAGTAATATCATAGAGCCGACAACAATGGCCATCAGTATTAAGGATGGAACCAGGGTTCGTTTAACCCCAAATTTGTCGATGACCAGGCCAACACAAGGTGAGGCAATAACGATTGCAATATTTGTCATGGATAAGGCGAAAGAAAGTTCCGCACGAGTCCATCCGAATTCAGCTTGCAGAGGAGCAACAAATGTACCAAAAACAAATACGGTAAACATTGCATAACTCAAACCCATTCCCACAAATCCGGTGGCAACGTTCCACCATCCGTAGAAAAAATTAAAAGGTTTGACAGGCATAAAAATCAGGAGAAATTATATTTAGGAAAAGTCATTTTTATAATTCTTGTTTTTCATCTATTTCTTACATACATCCTATCTAGCGCGACAGTAAATGACTAGTAGAATATGCTACTCAAGTTATTCAAGCATATGAGACTGCAAGTATCGTTTAGGTGGATGACCTATCTTGCCACGAAACATGGCAATAAATGCACTCGGACTGGCATAGCCTAACTCGTAAGCTACTGCTGTTACTGACATACCGTCAGAAAGTAAAGTAACAGCAGATAACAGTCGCAGATGCTGGCGCCACTTTCTGAAACTCATACCCAGTTCCTTACGAAAATGTCTTTCTAAGGTACGTTCACTTGCACCAACCGATTTTGTCCAGTCAGATAATGATCGTTCATCACCTGGATTGCTCATCAATGCATCAGTAATAACTTTCAAACGCCGGTCACTCGGTAGGGGTAGTTGCAGGGGTTCAGGTTCAAGCGTTGCCAGTAATTCTGGTATTAATTTCATCAGGCGAGTTTCTATTGATGATGATTCTTTAGCAGGTGCGTTTGTCACGTACAGAATCAATTCTCGCAACAAGGCAGGCACGTTCAAAACGCAACATTCAGCATGCAGATCTACACTGACCTTAGGATGGAGATACAGTGTTCGAAATGCCACCGAACTTTCATTGATGACTGAATGTGTAATTCCAGCTGGTACCCATACCGCCTGTTGTGGTGGGACAATCCAGGTGGCGTGTTCTGTTCGCACACGCATTACTCCTTCAGAGGCGTAGACCAACTGGGCGCGAAAATGCTGATGCGCTGGCACCTCAAAGGTTTCAGGGCGATCGTGGGCAATAGCAATAACAGGTCTGAAGAGATCTTCATTATCACCGTGGTTTTCACCCTGACTAATATGGCGGATATTCGACATAAGCTGACGAAATATAGCATAAACGGCAAGGAAGCATAGGCTAAACTCACACCATAATTCAGATCATCGATCCCCTTAAGCTCAATCTCGCGATTGCAGGAGAAGCAAATGGATACTAAAACATCCGCTGAAAATCTTAAGCAAAATAAAACTGAAGTCGTGCATACCAATTGTCGTGCCTGCGGTCATGCCGGTTGCGGTGCCTTTGTCACACTTGAAGATGGTAAGGCGGTAAAAATCGCCGGGGACAAAAAACACCCGATCAGTAAAGGTTATCTATGCAGAAAGGCCAGGGGCTTTATTGAAGACATGCAATATCACAAGGATCGTCTTCTCTATCCGCAGAAGCGGGTCGGTGAGAAAGGTGAAGGTAAGTGGGAAAGGATCTCCTGGGATGAAGCACTGACGACCATTGCTGAAAAATTTAATCAGATAAAGGCAGAAGACGGACCGGAATCGGTAATCTTCGGTCATGGTACTGGTCGTAGTCATCATCGTTTTGTTTATCGAGTTGCCAATGCCTTTGGTTCACCCAATGTGTTAGCCAATGGTCACGTGTGCTATTTACCAAGGCTGGCTGTCTCCAAGCAACTTGGCATGTCAGTCCCGATTGTTGATTACGATAATCATCCTGAATGCATCATGTCCTGGGGTTCCAATACTATTAAGTCCAATGCCGATGAATATATCGGTGTAAACCTCGGTCTGAATCTGAAACGCAAGCCAAAATACATAGTTGTTGATCCACAGCGCACCCAGTTGGCAGATAAAGCTGATATCTGGTTACAACTCAGGCCGGGCACTGACGTGGCGCTTTCTATGGCTATGATGCACGTGATGGTCAAGGAAGATTTGTATGACAAACATTTTGTCGAAAATTACACGACCGGTTTTGATAAATTCTGCGAACGCCTGGAAGAATATTCACCTGAAGTAGCAGAAGAAATTACCTGGGTACCGAAGGAAAAAATTATCGAGGCAGCAAGGGTATTTGCAAAAATCAAACCCGCAGCAATTCAGTGGGGAGTTGGAATAGAACATGGTGTAAATTGTGCCGACTCAGATCGCACACTCATTTTCATGTCGGCACTGACGGGTAACCTTGATGCTAAAGGTGGCAACGTCATGTTTGGTCCGCCGCCGGGGCTGCCACGTATGGAATTCTGTGGTACAAACTTTCATGACAATGTCGACAAGATGCTTGGTGGAAAAAAATATCGTCTTGCTGCATCCATCAACCGTATTACGCCTCACGTTATTTGGGATGCCATAGAAACCGGTAAACCCTATCCGATCCGGGGAATGATCATCAATGGTAGTAATCCACTCGCGGTCCGGGCCAACACCTCGCGCGTGCATGAGTCACTGAAGAAGCTTGAATTTCTTGTGGTCATGGATATCTATCCTACTCCGACAACGGAGATGGCTGACATCGTGCTGCCGGCTGCCACCTGGATGGAACATAACAATATTGCTGATTACTGGAAGTCACATGGTTATATTTTTCCGAGGCCCAAGATTGTTGACGCGCCTGGTGAGGCAATGGGCGATGTTGAAATGCTAAACGAATTAGGAAAGAAACTCGGATTTGAAGATCAATTCTGGGATACATATGAAGAGTCACTGGATTACATCCTCGAACCCGCGGGCGTCACCTGGGAACAATTCAAGGACATGGATTACCTGCGTAACGAACCTGAATACAAAAAATACGAGACGGAAGGCTTCAAATCTAAATCCGGTAAGTTCGATTTCTACATACAACAAAACGCAGACTGGGGCTACGATCCCTTACCACATCACCAGGAGCCGCCAGAAAGTCCTGCACGAGAAGCGGAGTTTGTGGAAAAGTTTCCTTTGGTCTTAACAACAGGGACACGTACTGCTGAATACTTTGGTTCCGAGCATCGCCAAAGTAAGTTACTGCGGAAAATGCATCCTTATCCCTTGTTGAATATTCACCCTGATGCAGCTGCGGAACGTGGCATTGAGCACGGAGACTGGGTTTACATTGAGAGCCCACGTGGCAAAGTGAAGCACAAGGCAAATGTTACCGATGCCATCGACCCCAGGGTTGTTGCAGCAGAGTTCGCCTGGTGGTATCCGGAAATGAAGGCGCCGGACTATGGTTTCAGAGAGTGTAGTATCAATTTCCTTACCGATGATAAAAATGTCGGTCCTGAATCCGGTTCAACCAATCTAAAGGGTTTGATGTGCCAGGTGAGTAAAGCGGATGAAGCACCAGCTGCCTATTCAGAGAGTAAACCTGAGCTCGGTATTGCATAGAAGGTCTGAATTTGTGGGACTACTATTACGGTAGTTCCACATCACATATCAATGTCGGGGGGCATGCGGGCAGGGTCGCATAGCGACAAAAAAGGAATGATGACTGGTTCTCGAATCATGTATGCCTGTTTCGAAAACAGTGCTACCCCAGTCCCTCAGGGGATTAATTATCGTCTAGAAGAGGATGGGCAAAATGCAATCTGTCATCACAGGCTTTTGAAACGACAGATTCTTCGATTAAAATTTTCCCCAACCTTTTCCAGTTGGCATTTGATTTTCCTTTTTTGTGATCGTCTGCTACTTCAATCTCCCAAATTAACTCTTGATTGGGAAATGATTCCAGACTTAGTTCATTTCGAAAATCGTCCTCCAGACTCAGCGGCGTATCAGCAGTAACTCGCAGACGTAACCACTTCGGTGAAACTACGTTGTTATCAACTGCGTCGTTTATCTTTGCCAGGTGTCTGATCGACCGATACGCAATGTTCGGACCTAGCGGGCTGAGTTCTTTATCGGCGGCTTTTAAATCCTTTTGCAGACGTAAAGCCAGACTCCAATCGCCAAAGCCTGGTAGGCCTCCAATAGTTGGAGCGTTATCCATTATCGCCTGCAGAAAATACTGGCGCCGCTTACCAGCCATAGTTTCCATCACAAAAACATTAAGGGTTTGAACGATTTCGGATTGAGACTGGGCAGGAAAGATTTTTATCGCCATGCCAAACGCACGTTTATCAGTATACTTTGTGCCGCTTAATGATACTGATGCCCTCGCTATTAAAGGATAGTGGGAGCCTTTGCTCAGTACGCCGGTATAGTCAGATTCCCGATTAATAATCCAGTGTCCTGCAAAGCAGATTCCATTTGCCTGCAATAGTTTCCGTCCCTGAGGGAATTCATATAAATCATCTTTAATTGAGAGCGTACGTTTAGCAGCATATTTTAATGCGTTTTCTTCGTCATCGTTTGCCGGGCCAAAAAAACTGTCATCGACCTTAAACTGGGGCAGGGAAGTATAGGGCTCGTCAAATACGGCATCATATACGGCATTCCAGGAGTTTCCGGAATAGGGATAGGCGGATCCGGGAAATAGAAGGATAAAAATAATCAAGCCGGGTAATGAAACTTTAGTCATGAAAATCTATCGTAACTCCAAATAAAATTAGTTGTTAGCTTAGTAGGATATTAAGGGAGAGGAAAAGTTGCTAAAAAAACATTTTTCCAGATCAATGGCCAACGATCCTGAAATTCACCTGGATAAAACCCGAAATAGAATGGGTGAATTATTTACTGCAAATCAGGTACTTGGCCGTACCAGGACGATTGGTTGCACAGCGGTTGAAATTACTCAACGTTGCAATCTGGATTGCGCGCTTTGTTATCTATCGGAACATTCAGAATCGGTTAAAGATATTCCTATCGAAGTTATTTTTCAGCGACTGGATGAAATAATCAACGAATATGGTGTTGGCACTCATGTACAAATAACCGGTGGCGATCCGACCTTACGAAAAAACTCAGAATTAATTGAAATAGTCGGATATGCGCGCTCAATTGGTCTGTACCCGGCCTTGTTTACAAATGGTATCGCTGCATCACGATCATTGCTAAAAAAGCTGGCTGAGGCAGGACTTTGCGATATCGCATTCCATGTTGATACCTCCCAGGGACGTAAAGGTTATGAAACAGAGGAAAGTCTAAATAGCCTGCGTCTTGAATATATTGAAAGAGCACGGGGGCTGGGCTTGATGGTGATCTTTAATACAACGATTTATCAGGGGAATATCAAAGACATCCCCTCGTTACTCAAATTCTTCGCAAGCCAGTCAGATGTTGTTGGCTTCAGTTCTTTTCAATTGCAGGCGGAAACAGGTAGAGGGGTCTGGCGGAAAAGAGAGGATATTGTTTCTCAGGACAATATCCGCAAGAAAATTGATTTAGCGGCGAACAAATCGTTGCCCTGGGGGCTGGTTCAAGTCGGCCATCGGAAGTGTCATTCCTACATGCCCTTGTTTGTAATCGGTGATGGGATCTATCCTGTCATTAATGATGGGCAATTAGTTGAAGAATTTTTGCACGATTTCAAATCAGTAAGAGAAGACAGGCATAATAAAATTCATGAAATTTGTTATGGATATGGCAAGGTGCTATTACAAAAACCAAAATGGCTGATTAAAGGATTACATTATATTGTCAAACTAATATTGACCGTCAACATCGATCTGATTCGAGCAAAGGGCAAAATTAATAAGCTCTCTTTGTTTATTCATGATTTTATGGATGCGGAAAATCTCGATATGGAGCGCGTCGATGCCTGTTCATTTATGCTTATGACGAACCATGGACCGGTTTCGATGTGTGCACATAATGCAAAACGAGATGAGTATATTCTCCAAGCTATTACAGTGACGAGACGTGACGGATCTGTGGTTAATTTTAACCCGCTACCAGTGAAACCTGTGCATAATGACGACGCAAGCTCAAACTATGAAACTGACGCAATTTATTAAGGCAGCTTTACTGCTATTGACTTTTAGTGCTACGTCTCTGGCCAGTACCTATGACGAGGCACAAACTGACTGGGAAAATGTTTTACATACCTTTGTGAATGAAGAGGGTCAGACCGATTTTATTACATTGAGAAATAATCGAAGTTCCCTGGACAGGTATGTTGCCTTTATTGCTGAAACCAGTCCAGATACAAGGCCGGAATTATTTCCAGATCAAGAAGCAATACTGGCATTTTATATTAATAGCTACAATGCCCTGGCCATGCATGGGGTTATCGAAAAGAATATCACGACCGGCTTTAACAGCTTTTTCAAGCGAGCCGGTTTTTTTAAATTTCACAAGATAATCGTTGGAGGTGAAACTACTTCACTGTATGACCTGGAGAATGATGTTGTTAGGCCTCTCGGTGATCCACGGGTCCATTTTGCTTTGAATTGCATGGTAAAGGATTGTCCACGCTTACCACAAAAGGCATTTACTGCTGCCAATCTTGACATAGAATTGGACGCACTTACCCGGGAGTTTTTTTCAAAAGACAGGCATCTACGACTTGATCATGAAAAAAAGACGCTTTGGGTATCTGAAATATTAAAATTCTACACCAGGGATTTCGTCGCCTCAGGCAAGAAACAGGATCTATTGTCTTACATAAATAAATATGTGGACAAAAAAATACCTGAAAACTACAAAATTCGATTTATACCCTACGATTGGACACTGAATCAGCAGGCGCTCTCACCTAATTAACAATTAACTCTAATTCTATGAAAAGAAGAATTGGGCCAGCATTAGTTAGATCGTATGAAATAGGATCTCCATCTACAGACTTGACGGTTAATACTTTTTACAAGCTTTCTTTTTTATATTAGTTACAGCCTTGATTCACATCAAGGCCTAGGTCCGGCATCTTTTGATAAATTCGCTGGCAATCTTTTCCTCATCGGAAATCGAATTATAGAATTTTTCCAGGTAGGACAGTGTCTTCTTTTGTGAGGAGCTTGTCAGACCTTCCTGATTATTGTAAAGATCGAAGATGGCTCCCCGCTGCTCTTGAAAAACTGTAAAGTTGCTCTTAAAACCATCAATATCCTGGCAATAACCACGATAGCGTCGTTGCCTGACAGATTTAATTTTTAGGTTTTTTGGCGGTGACACATAGGGCGGGTTGACAATTCCTGTTGCATCAAAGTCGTAAGGGACCGGGATCATTGAACCATCCGAACTTAGAAGAGGGATCGCATTATGACAACAGTCTTCGTTGGGAGGACCAAGAGCTACCGAATAGTCAGTGTTCCCCAGCATGTATTCGAATATCGTAGCCAGATGTAGTAAAGGCTGATTATATTGCTCCTTGTTGATACGCTTTACTTTTATCAGCTCTGCACCGACCCGGGAGGCCATTCGGCCTTTGTCTTCAATAAAGAATCCGAATTTAGTGGCGATCACTTTCTCTGAACCGGTGTCATAGTATTCAACTGTGACCAAACGCGGTCGCAGGCTGTACTCGGTAAGTAAATTGTGCATCCGGTAATTTAAGTACTCCAACAGCACATACTGTTCGTAACTTGACGAATTCTTACAGTGCGTCACCAGTTTCAATTTGTCTTCACCTTCGAAGATCGTACCCTCAAGTGTTTTCTTTTTGAAATTCAGTTTCAGGGGAGGAAAACTACAAGTCGTCTTTTTTGCACGATTTTTACCGCGGACCCGCATCTTCAGCTCTACACGAACATCGTTTCCAGCTTCATTTTTGTAGATTAAATTTGCTGCGGAATAGGGTCGTTCCTCTTTACGTTTTTTCCCCAGCTCTTTGAATGTGCCTTCAAGACGGATATTCAACTGCTCATGTGATTGGAAGAGCCTGGAAAGGTTTTCTTTAAGGCCATCATCATTTTGCTCAGCATCGGCAAGGGCGTTAAATGCTATGCCTGATAACAAAAAGCTCAATAGTACGATACGTATCGTCTGTAGAATCAGTATTGGTAACGTGAATTTCATATTGTTTTATACCCGGCTGTGTATTCGTGTAAGATATCCCTTTGGTGAATAAGGATA
>JABHFC010000155.1 GCA_018676275.1 Gammaproteobacteria bacterium
ATTCGCTCCATTGATGTCTATCGCATTCTTGAGCCGTATATTAGTACACGTCTGAAGGACCAAATAAAGGCTGTTGTCCCCCTCGCTGTTTACCTGGTGTTGTTTCAGATAATTATTCTGCGACAGGGCGTTGCCGATTCATGGCAAATTACCGGCGGCATGGTTTCAGTGATTATTGGCCTGATGTTTTTCATGGAAGGCTTGAAAGTTGGTCTGATGCCATTTGGCGAATCACTCGGAACCATATTACCGGCAAAATCGAAATTACCTGTCGTTATGATAATCGCATTTATTCTGGGTATTGGCGTGACCTTTGCTGAACCTGCAATCGGCGCTCTGAAGACAGCTGGTTCTATTGTCGATGTAAACCGGGCACCTTATCTTTATGCATTATTGAATAACTATGCGGAAATCATGGTGCTGGTTGTGGGTGTGGGTGTGGGTCTCGCCGCTGTACTTGGAACCCTGCGGTTTTTATACGGCTGGAGTCTGAAACCACTGGTCTACATGACATTAGTCCCGACCATGCTTCTCACAGTTTATTTTCATTTCAACGAGGAATTGGCGAAAACAATTGGTCTTGCCTGGGACTGTGGTGCTGTAACGACAGGACCGGTTACGGTTCCCCTGGTCCTGTCACTGGGTATAGGTATTGCAGCTTCCGCCGGAAAAGGCAATTCGTCCCTGTCAGGCTTTGGTATTGTCATGCTCGCCTCACTGTTTCCAATAATCGCTGTGATGTTACTTACCCTCTATGTTTCTTCTGTTATCACACCAGAGCAAATAATTGCCTTGGCGGAATCTGCCGTTGCTACTACAGATATCTTGCCATGGTATGAGAGAACACCTGGTGTGGAAGTGGTGCTCGGTATTCGTGCAATAGTGCCATTGGTCTTATTTTTATTATTTGTGATGATTGTTGTCTTAAAGGAAAAAGTACATAACAAGGGAGATATTGCCTACGGCATTACTTTATGTGTTTTGGGAATGATTGTATTCAACGTCGGCCTGAGTTACGGACTGGCAAAATTGGGTGGGCAATCCGGTGGGCTGGTGCCTGCAGCATTTACCCAACTTGAAGCTGTTAGCGGTTCGCCCCTGTACGCATTTACAACAGGTCTGTTTGTCGCAATATTATTTGCCTGGATACTGGGTTTTGGCGCTACTCTGGCGGAACCCGCTTTGAATGCGCTGGGTATGACTGTACAAAACCTGACAAACGGCGCGTTTCGAAAATCGGTGCTGATGTATTCCGTATCATTAGGTGTGGGAACAGGTATATCTCTCGGTGTCGTAAAAATCGTGTTTAACCTGCCCATCGCCTATTTGCTCATTCCCGGTTATCTCATTGCCGCAATACTGACCTATTTTTCTTCTGAAGAATTTGTCAATATCGCCTGGGATAGCGCAGGTGTCACCACCGGTCCTGTAACGGTACCGCTGGTTCTGGCAATGGGTTTAGGTTTTGGCAATGCTGTTGGAGCTGTTGAAGGCTTCGGTATTTTATCCATGGCATCTATCGGGCCAATAATTTGCGTACTGCTAACAGGATTGTATATCCAGTGGAAAGTAGAAAACCGCCACCACAAGGAACACGAAGAACCATCTTTAGAAAAAACTGAGGTGATTGTGACATGAGTAAAAAAGAAATTACGATCCTGACGGATGTGTCCCTGATTACATGTGTGGTACAACGCGGTAAAGCCGACGATATAATAAAAGCTGCACAGGAAGTTGGTGCTCAGGGCGCTACCGCATTTTACGCCCGAGGTGGCGGCATCCGCGAACGATTAGGGGTTCTTGGTCTGGCTATCGAAGTAGAAAAAGAGATCATAAATATCCTGGTCGCAAACGATCAAATTGACCGTATATTTGAAAAAATGTTTATTGCCGGACAACTGGATACTCCGGGAATGGGGATCATGTATGTCACTCCTCTGGAAAAAGCTGCAACCTACATTCCACAGGAAATCGTGGAGAAATTGGCCACTCCCGTTGTCGGGCCCGCGTGAACAAAATAAAAAATCTTTCTGACTTATGTTAATAGAAGATCAAAAACTAGTTTTCTGCATTTTACCCAAGGGTGTTGCCCTGAAAGTCGCGGAGCAGCTGAAAGAAGTTCATGGAATTATGTCGAGCAATATCAGTAATGCCAGGGGAGTAGGTAAAATAACACCTCTTGCTTACAGGGGAATCGCAGGTCAATCTGAGAAAGAAATTTTATCTGTTGTTGTTTCGGCAAATGATGCAGATGAAATCTTTGAATTTATCTATCATGAGGCTCATATCGACCAGCCACATGGCGGCATCATGTACATGCACGCCTTGCCTAAAACGACTGAATACAGCTTACCTGAGGTGGAAGAAGAGAAATAACTCCCTTCTATTCTTCAGGTTCCTCTATTGACTGGCTGTTATTTTTGACAACGACTGTCCCGGCCAGCTTGTCATGCCAACCTTGTTTTCTGCCATCAAAGCCTACCCAAATAATGCCCAGCATAAATGGAAGCATGGAAACATAGTAGCCAAAGTAGCGACCAATAAGCTGTCCCGTCGATGGTTTACCACCAGTGTTTGCATCAACAATCTTTAATTTCAACGCCATCTTTCCGGGTGTGGCGGATTTGTATACCCAAAATAAAATGACTGCTATCGCTGGCAATATGTAATTGAACAAGATGTCCCAAAACCCGTAAACCATCGATGTACTGTCCCAATATTGTTGCCCGTAGATTAATGTCAGCATTGGCAAAACTATTATGAAAATTAAAGTCGTATCAATGATTGCCGCTGCTGTTCTAAGCCAAAACCCACCATATTCCGCTTCATTCATATTAATCTCCTTAAGACCGACAGGTTTGTATAGTAATATAAAAAAATGAAGAAGACAGACTACTCTGCACTTTATTATTCAGACTTTCCCCTTCTGTCTCCGGTCGTAAGTTGGGTTTAGTTTCTTAGATGTTCACAATCACTGATAAGTACTGTTCGAATATATGTGTGGAATAGCTGGATATATAGACAACTCGCATGTAGGTGATGCTACCTGGATGGAACAAACAAGCCGGGCTATGGCAGATACTCTTTCCCATCGTGGTCCTGATGATGGGGATATCTGGCTTGATTCAGAAGCAGGCCTTGGTTTCGGCTTTCGTCGTCTTGCGATAATAGATCTCTCACCAGCAGGTCGGCAGCCTATGATCTCAAGCTGCAAACGCTTCGTC
>JABHFC010000156.1 GCA_018676275.1 Gammaproteobacteria bacterium
GGGACACATACAAAGAAAAAGTAAAAATTATTTCTGATTATTTCCCAAGTTCCGGTACCGGCCAGGTCAACGCAGAGTTTCCATTGCCAAAAAAATAATCAGGCTGTTCAAGGAGGGTTATTATGAAGCGTAGCGTTCATTTAGTTGGTAGCGCCCCGGTTGAGAATGCAGAGGATATGTTCCGTCTGTCAATGCAACATCTGGGTGATTGTTTGAAACGATTACCCGATGGCGAAGCCGGAGAGCGTGACACATGGATTCGCTGGCAATATGACAAGATAGAATCTTGTGCACAGATGCAGCAAACGAAACTGGAAAATGTCTATGTGCCCAGGCCGCCCTTTACTATTGTTGAGGGAATACAAACTGCAGATGAGATTGAGTTTTTCAATCTTGGTTATGCGGATGCCGCAATAGAGTCCTGGTTAGTCTTTCAAAAATTAGCAGATGAAGGGCTTATCAAAAACAATATTCGTTTCCAGGTCGGTTTACCGACGCCTTTATCAGTTGCGATTTTTTATGTTGAATCAGGTTCAAGAGATCTGTTTGAACAGGCATATCAATTCGCGCTAAAAAGTGAACTTACACGCATGTTGGAACATATCCCGGGCGAGAAGCTGTCAATACAATGGGAAACGGTGAGTGAGTTTGCCTTGCTTGAAGGACTAATGGAAAACCATTTGGGGGATAACTTAATTGAAAAAATTACTGATCGTGTTGCCAGGCTAATTGATCTGGTTCCTGATCCAGCTGAGGCAGGTCTTCATTTTTGTTATGGAGACTCCGGTCACAAACATTTTTGTGAGCCGAAAGATACCGGTTTTCTGGTGCAGCTTGCTTCAGCTGTTGTTGAAAAAGCAGAAAGTAATATTGCCTGGATTCACATGCCGGTGCCAAAAGAACGTGATGACATTGAGTATTTTGCGCCACTGGAAGATCTTAATTTACCAGATACAACAGATCTATACCTCGGTCTGGTTCATCAAACTGGCGGCAAGAAAGGAACATTAAGCCGTATGAGTGCAGCATCTAATATTGTCTCAAAATTCGGGCTCGCTACTGAATGTGGTTTGGGTCGCCGCGATCGTGATAGCATACCGGCTTTACTTCAACAACATGCGGAAATCGCTAACTCTAATTGATACAAAAATTATCAAAGGATTAATCAGATTTGCTTCATCGTTTACCCAGTATCCAATAAATGAAAAATAGTAATCATGTTCGGACTATCTGTCGTTCCTGTGGTCATGGTGGTTGTGGTGTCTATGTAGAAGTTAAAGATGGTAAAGCGGTAAAGATACATCCCGACAAGGAACATCCTGTCAGTAAGGGGTATACCTGCAAGAAAGCACATGGCTCACTGGAGTTACAGGATCACCCTGATCGTTTACGTTATCCAATGAAACGAACTGGTGAGCGAGGCGAAGGCAAATGGGAAAGAATTACCTGGGATGAAGCCCTGACAACAGTTGCTGATAAGTTAAATCAATTCAAACAGGAATCAGGTGCTGAGTCTGTGGTTTTTGGTCATGGAACGGGACGTGATTTTCATCGTTTTGTTTATCGTGTTGCCAATCTCTATGGTACACCGAACGTTTTAACCCCCGGACATATGTGTTATTTGCCCCGAATTGCCATATCCAAAGTAATGGGTATGGAAATCCCCATGTGTGATTACGATAATGATCCTCAGTGTGTATTAGTTTGGGGAAGCAATCATCTGATATCTAACCCGGATGAAAATAAGGGAATAAATCTGGCGATGACCCTGCGTAAGGGTGCACGCCTGATAGTAATTGATCCTCGGCGGACAAAGTTGGCGGAAAAAGCGGAGTTGTGGCTACAAATTCGACCGGCGACCGATTCGGCACTAGCCATGGGCATGATGCACGTCATCGTAAAGGAAAAACTATATGACGAAGAATTCATAAACAATTACACGACAGGTTTTGACCAGTTTGTAGAAAGGCTGGAGAAATTCCCCCCGGAAGTGGTAGAACAGATCACCTGGGTTCCTAAAGACAAGATTATTGCTGCGGCCCGAATTTATGCGGAAACAAAACCGGCTACTTTGCAATGGGGTGTGGGCATTGAGCAAAATATTAATTGTGTTGATGCGGATCGCGCACTTATTTACCTGGTAGCGATGACTGGAAAC
>JABHFC010000157.1 GCA_018676275.1 Gammaproteobacteria bacterium
ATGGGGTTTTGCGTTGCCATTACCAGGAATAATTGTGGTAAAGGATAGGTTTCGCGACCTACAGTAATTTGACGTTCCGCCATCGCTTCCAATAAGGCCGATTGAACTTTCGCCGGTGCCCGATTGATTTCATCAGCCAGAACAAGATTATGAAACAAAGGTCCCTGCTGAAATACAAATGAACCATCCTGCGGACGATAGATTTCAGTGCCGGTCAGGTCTGCTGGTAGCAGATCAGGTGTGAATTGCACCCTGTGAAAATTACAGTCGACACCCTCTCCCAGTACCTTGATGGCGCGCGTTTTGGCCAGTCCAGGCGCCCCTTCCACCAGCAAATGACCGTCTGCGAGTAAGGCTATCAGAAGTCTGTTAACCAGAACTTCCTGACCAATTATGTGTTCACTTATATATGCTTTTAATTGTTGTATATCTGTTTTGGCAGACATGTTCACCTTCCAGGTTAAAAGATTGCAATTTATTGACTAGCTAAATTTGTTTAAATTCATTTTTTTCAAGGGAAATCAGCCTGCAATTAACAAATAGCAGCCACCCCGCATAAAGCCCGCTATTGTACGGTTTAACTGCTAAAATAAAAAACCCGATTCAGGCATAATGGTGAAAATAGATGCGCTGGAAACCGAAGATGACACCCACTACCCTTACCACCATCCTCAACTCCGCTCCCATGGTAATCCAGGGGGCAAGCAAACTCATTAATCTCATCAAAGAACAGGGAAACAACAAGCCAGACGAGCAAGCAGATAATTTACTGACGGTGGAAAGCCTGAAGGCGGACATTGAACGACTGGAATTACGACTAGCCGCTACAGATGAGTCCAATATCGAACAGATCAAGCTGATTGAACAGCTTGCCAAGCAAAATGAAGCAATGGCAGCATCTATGAGTAAAGGATTTAGCCGGCTTAACTTAATCTCAATTATTGCAATACTTGCCAGTTTCATCGCCATTGCTGCTCTTGTTCTGGTTATGCTGCAATGAAAAGAGTCTACAGCTCTGAAAATAGTATGGAAGTAGGGCTAATTAAGGGCATGCTTGAGCAGGACGGTATCATTTGCCTGATGAAAAACCAGATTCTATCCGGTGCTTTAGGTGAAATCCCTTCACATGAATGTTGGCCGGAACTCTGGATAACAAATGACAATGACTATGAACTTGCCATGAACATTGTCGATGCAGCTCTGTCCCACACGCCCGATGATATATCTCCATGGCAGTGCTCATGCGGTGAAAAAATTGAAGGCCAGTTCAGTGCCTGCTGGAAATGTGGCAAAGAAAAAAGCCTGTAAGGTAAGCATATGTACGATATTTGCCCAAAGTGCCAACATCAGCGACGGGCCGATGATCAAACTGACCCCAATACCTGCCCGGCCTGCGGTGTTATTTTTTCGAAGTGGTTGAAATCACAACTTGGCAGTTCTGTTTCTGAAAAATCTGTCGCTAAACAATCTACAAACAAATTAGCAGGCATACTTCCATTGCTGGCCAACTGCTTACTGCCGGAAGAAAAAGCTACCAATCCAGTTGTTTTCTGGAGTCGTGTCGCCCTTTATATTGGTCTGTTTATCTGGGGCTGGAATTTCATTCTGATGGATTTTGTTAATAATCCATGGCAGATAGGCAATTCTTATATGCATAATATCAATCTTGTATTTCATGAAGCAGGGCACGTTTTCTTCCGACCCTTCGGTTGGTTCATGATGATATTGGGAGGCAGTCTGTTTCAGATAATCATGCCCCTTATTGTCACCTTTACCTTCCTGATAAAAAATAGTAATGCCTTTGGTGCATCAGTTGGTCTCTGGTGGACAGGCCAAAGTTTCATTGATTTAACCCCCTACATTGATGATGCGCAAATTCAGCAACTGGTACTTCTGGGTGGTCATACAGGAGCAGATGCACCAGGAAGTCATGATTGGAATAATATATTGAGCGAATTCGATATGATTGATAGGCACCGTGAAGTTTCTAATTTTGCTCATAACTCCGGAATATTGCTTATTCTTCTGGCCTTATTCTGGGGCGGGTTTGTCCTTTACCGGCAATTTAGAACTCTTTCCTGAAATGTAATTTTTTTCTGATGGCTTCTTTTAGTTTTAACTCCCATATAACTGATATCCTGAAACAGCCTGATTCAAAGATCACAATTTTAACTGGCGCTGGTATTTCTGCAGAAAGTGGTATCCCGACTTTCCGGGGACCGGAGGGTTACTGGACCCTTGGGTCGAAAGTCTATATGCCGGAAGAACTTGCAACTCTCGCCATGTTCAATCAGCACCCTCAGGAAGTTTGGGAATGGTATTTATATCGTCTGGGTGTATGTTTACATGCCCGGCCCAATAAGGGTCATCAAGCGCTGGCTGAAATGGAAACACTTCTCAAAGATCGATTTACGCTTATCACCCAGAACATTGACAATTTACACATCCGTGCAGGCAACTCTTTGCAAAGGACCTTTCAGATACACGGCAACATAAATTTCACGCGATGTAGTAAAGAGTGCTGTCCAGAATTATTTATGCTGGAAGAAACATTGAAGAGCAAGCGAAAAAACCCAAGCCTATCAAAAACGGAACTGGATTTATTGCGTTGTCAAAATTGTAATAGCTGGCTACGTCCACACGTATTATGGTTTGATGAATATTACGATGAAGAACATTTTAGATTTGAAAGTTCATTAAACATTGCAGCCAATACGAATCTTCTGATCATCGTTGGCACTTCTGGAGCAACGACATTACCTAATCATGTAACGACCCAGGTACTGGAGAAGAATGGTACAATCGTTGATATCAATCCGGAGAAAAACATATTTAGTGACATGGCGAAATCAAGCCTCGGAGGTATGTTTATTCAGGAGTCATCATCTCTTGTTTTACCCGAATTGCTGAGTTGTTGTCGAGTATAGAGTGGTGGCAAAGAGAAATATTTATCCTAGCTTCTGGTCTTTACGGATCGCCCCAGATAATAAAATTCTTCGTTAGCACGCATACCAGTCAGGTTTGCCATTCGATTAGATAAAGCGAAGAAAGAAGCAATAGCACCTATATCCCAGATGTCTTCGTCTGTAAAACCATGCTGTCTGATTTCCTTCATATCAGCATCACCAAGCTCCTCCGCCTGCAGTGATACTTTCACCGCAAAGTCCAACATAGCCTTTTGTCGAGAGCTGATATCAGCATTTCTATAGTTTGTTGCTATTTGATCAGACAATAAGGGGTTCTTTTCTCTTATGCGTAGAATCGCACCATGGGCAACGACACAATAGATACATTGATTAAGGCTTGAAGTCGCTACCACGATCATTTCTCTTTCGCCTTTAGTCAGGCCACTTTCTTTTTCCATTAATGCATCGTGATAGGCAAAAAAAGCCCGGAATTCATCAGGGCGATGCGCCAATACCAGAAATACATTAGGTACAAAGCCGGATTTTTCATGCACAGCTATTAATCTATCTTTTATATCATCGGGCAATGCCTCGATATCGGGAATTGGAAACCGGCTAATTGACTGCTCTGACACTTCGATAACCCCTGCTTAAGTGGAAATTCATCTTAGCACGACAGCAGAGTATTCTCTGAGCGAATCCTCTAAGTTACTGTAATCTAAATACTATCCATAGTCTTTACAGCTACTGTACTGTTTCAATTGAAAATATTTGCAAGCTAAACTTGCTTTTCAAAATTTGCCACCTATAATACTTAGTTATCCAACTAACTATAGACATAGAAGATGCCTAGAACGAGTGATAAAAGAGAACGTCTGATTGACGCAGCCAATGTGCTGATACACAAACATGGCTTTCATAAGACCACCCTGGCTGACATAGCCACTGAGTCTGATGTCCCGCTTGGTAATGTTTATTATTATTTTAAAACCAAGGAAGAAATATGTGATGCAGTTATAGAGGAAAGGAAAAAGGAGTTAACAACAACACTGGATGGTTGTTGTAAATCGAAAGGCCCGAAGAAAGCGCTTCTTCGCTTGTTGAAATCAATGATTGATGCGAGTGACGAAATTGCAGAGTCAGGATGCCCTCACGGAAGATTATGTAGCGAGTTGAGTAATGAAATTGTTGGATTAACAAACTCGGCTGATGATTGTTTAAAGGTATTACTGGAATGGTCGAGAGATCAATTCAAAGCTCTGGGTTATAAAAACGCCAAAGATATGAGTTTTGAATTTATCGCTCGAATACAGGGAATCGTACTGGTAGGCAACACCCTGCATGACCAGAAACAGATAAGGGCTCAACTGAAATCACTTTGTGATTGGGTTGAAGCACTTGAAGAACAAAACAAGGATGACCAGACAGCGGCTTAAAGGACTTTAAAAAATATGATATCAATTTAGTTAGGTAACTGACATGAAAAGCTTTACTGAAATACGTAAATTAAACCGGAGAATTATCGCAACGCAGACTCAAGCATCTGCAATGCATCACATCTGTCGCAAGTTCAGATAAAAAAATTTGCAAATGTAGTTAGTTAGTAAACTTACATAGTAAAAGGAGAAAGATAATGAAATATATTAATTTAAATACAAACGTAATCCTGGCATTGGTAACTACTGTGCTCATTGCTACAGGTACTCCCGCCCAGGCGGAAGAAAACGGATTTACTCTGGAAGACTCGATCCGTAGCCAGATTTTTACAGAGTTAAAGTCCAATGTTGAAAACCTGTACCAAAGCAATCAATTACTGGTACCGAATATTGATACAGCAAAGGCTTCGAGAATTGCCGGAAATACTTCTAATGGTGGATTTGCTCTTCCAATAAGTGTGAATAGCAATTCTTTAGAGCCTGACAAAAATGTTGAAAATATTAACTAGGGTTTGATTGTGTTAAGTAGCTTTACCTGGGGTAGAGCTACTTTTATAAAGATTATTTGACAACCCCTCTTTGCCGTCGCCTTCCTCCCCCTCGCGACGGCTTTTTTTTGACTATAACTTTTCAGATATACAAATAATAATTATTTGATCGGTTAATAACTAAGATAAAGATGCAATGTAATTTTTAATATCATCAAATGTGGGATCAAGGGTTGGTACCAGTAGCTCCATTGTCTTTAGATCATTCTCCTTTCCCGCAGTCTCCAATGCCGCGCAGGTGTCGGCGAGACCATTGGCACCTACACTCCTTGCAGAGGATTTCAGTTTATGCGCTGCCTCTTTTACTTCATCAAAA
>JABHFC010000020.1 GCA_018676275.1 Gammaproteobacteria bacterium
AAAGCAGCCATATCAGAGGTGATCTCAACCAGTTTTTTCCCGATTACAAAGGGTAACAATGACTCAATTGCTGCAACACAGAGTTCATTTCCCCGACCAATGGTGAAGGTAATTCCATGCCCTTCAAACCCAGCTTGACTGGTTTCCAATATGACATAAGCTGCCGAATAGTCCGGATCGGGATTCATCGCATCAGAACCGTCGAGTTGTCGGGAGGTGGGGAACCTTAAATCAACTGTCCTTGCTCCAGTAATTTTAATAGACAAAGAACGCTCCTTTGAATTAAGCATAAAGTCGACGAAATTATAACTCAGTATGCCGTCAATCGACTGTTACATGTATGGATCTACGATTCAGATATTACCTGGCGTAAAGTTTAACATTTGTTTTCTCTATAAACACATGGGCGAACATGAATATTGTTAAGTACAATCATTAGAATAAATAATCAGCTCTGGATTATTTGTCAATTGTAATGAAAGGAATATACTCGTGATTATATAATTGCATGCCTGAGATTAATATACGTAATCAAAACTGGTAAAGACAATTATCAAGCTTGCATTTTGGTGAACACGAGAAGCAAGAATATGAAACGTGATCTGATTTATCAATTCATTCTACTGATAATTATTGCCTGTGTAGCTTTTGTAATCATTACTGCTACACAAACTAACCTCGAAAGACTCGGAGTTGTTTCAAGTATTGATTTCCTCTGGAAACGAGCAGGGTTTGAGATCGGTCAAACTCTCATTGCGTATGATGCCAATGCAACTATTGCACGTGCGTTTATTGTTGCCTTATTGAATACACTCTTGCTTGCCTTTGTTAGTATTATCTGTGCGAGCATCCTGGGTTTAGTTATTGGTATTTCACGCTTGTCATCAAATTGGCTGGTCTCAAGACTGGCTACTGCTTATGTGGAAGTGTTTCGTAATATTCCCTCTTTATTGCAAATCTTTTTCTGGTACTTCGTTGTATTACGTTCTCTTCCACGAAGCCAGGATAGTTATTCATTGTTTGATATTTTTTACCTGAATAACAGGGGCTTCTATTTTCCCGCTCCAATAATAGAAAATGGAGTGTTCTGGATAGCTATAAGTTTAATTCTTGGGATAACAGCTTCATTCTTGTTTAATTCATGGGCGAAAAAATACCAGTATAAAACTGGTTTAGCTATCCCAGATTTCGCTATCAGTTTGTTGATTGCAATATGCGTCCCCATGTTGATCTTGATGCTGGTCGGCGTGGCCTGGGAGTTTCCGCAATTAGGACGATTTAGTTATAAAGGTGGCTTCGTGTTTATGCCAGAGTTTATTTCGCTGGTTGTTGGACTGTCTATGTACAATGCTACTTATATCAGCGAAATAGTACGATCCAGTTTTAAATCTGTGTCGTGGGGGCAAACAGAAGCAGCTATGTCGCTCGGTCTTTCCCGTCAAATGGTATTGCGATTGATCATATTTCCGCAGGCACTGCGAACAATGATCCCGCCCTTAACTACAGTTTACTTAAACCTTTTTAAAAGCACTTCTCTGGCTGCGGCAATTGCGTACCCGGAAATAATTTCAGTATTTGTTGGAACTGTAAATAATCTTGTAGGACAACCAGTTATCATTATGACATTAACATTGCTGGTCTACACTTTTGTCTCTCTTGTAATCGCTATGTTTCTCCACTGGTATAACAGGCGAATCGCTTTTATGACTGGAAATTAACAATGAGAGATCAAATACCAAATAGCGGAAACAGATTATGGGGATGGGTTCATAAGAACCTGTTTTCTTCACCGCTGAATACTTGCCTGACTCTGCTATCCTTGGCAATAATTTATGCCTTATTGGTTCCTGCTTTTAACTGGCTTATTGTAGAAGCTCAATGGCTTGGTTCGACACCGCAGGATTGTCCGGATAAGAGTGCGGCCTGCTGGCCATTTATCTGGGCGCGATTTGACCAGTTTATGTATGGGCTCTATCCGCAAGCAGAACGCTGGCGAATTAATTTGGGAGTAGGGCTTGGTGTTCTACTTACCTTGCCGATTTTTTTTCCAAATTTTCCTCGTAAAGCTTTTGTACTTATATTTTTGATAGTTATAGTGTATCCCCTAATCGGGATGATCCTTTTTCTTGGTGGTCAATTTGGACTCGCGCATGTTGAAACAAGTCAATGGGGAGGGTTTTTCTTAACAATTGTCACTGCGGTCTTTGTGTTATCTACCTCTCTACCTCTGGCGGTGCTTCTGGCATTGGGCAGGCAATCGAGTATTCCCCTGATTCGTATAGTTAGTGCGACCTGGATAGAACTATGGCGTAGCGTGCCAGCACTGGTAGTACTGTTTGTGGCCATAATCATGTTTCCATTATTTATGCCTGCAGGCTGGGAAATCGATAAGCTTCTTCGCGCTTTAATAGCCTTGACCATTTTAATGTCGACCTATCTTGCAGAAGCCATTCGTGGGGCCTTGCTGTCGATACCTAAAGAGCAGTATGAAGCCGCAAACGCACTTGGCCTTGGTTATTGGCAGCGCACATTTCTGGTGGTCCTGCCGCAGGCAATCCCTATAGCTTTGCCCCAGATTACAAGTACATTCATTGGTCTGTTTAAGGAAACGACCATACTAATAATAATAGGTCTTTTTGATTTATTAGGTATGGTTCAAATCGCAGCAACTGATCCAACCTGGTTGAGCCAGGGAGTCAGTGCTACTGCCTATCTATTCGTTGCATTATTTTTCTGGACAAGTTGTTTTTGCCTGTCTCGCTATAGCGCCTACCTGGAACGTAAAATCAGTGTGTCACAATTCCATCAAAGCTGATCGGGAGTTGTAGCCGACAATTCTGTATTTATAGACTTATATAAAGCAAACAGGATAAGTCTCCCTGACTAATAACCGCTCTAAAATAAGCATCATAGTGAAATTGAGACGGGCACCTATTGATTTGCCATACTAAATTAGTTTAAGATTAAACTAATTTAGTCCTGAACGATTTCAAGCTCAATAACCTTAAAGAAGACACTATGACCACACTCAAACCCCGCGGGGATCTGGAAGCAATTAGCCCTTATAAACAGGGTAAAAGCGATCTTGCTGACCATGCCGACCCGATAAAACTATCCAGCAACGAGTCCTCATTCGGGCCAAGCCCAAATACGATCGCAGCGTTCAAATCGATTGCTGAAAATATACATAGATACCCGGATGGTTCACAAACTGAGCTTCGGCAGGCGATAGCTGACACACTCAAGCTTGATGCAAATAAAATCGTTTGCGGAAATGGTTCAGAGGAGCTGATTGGACTCGTTGTACGTACCTATATAAGTCCTGGTGATGAAATGCTGTTATCTGAAAATCATTTTGTTATGTGTCCTATATACGGCCGTTCTGCGGGTGCCGATGTGATTTTTGCACCTGAGAAAAATTATAGAGTGGATGTTGACGCTTTACTTGAACGTGTCAACGATAAAACACGCATGGTAATCGTTGCGAATCCGAATAATCCTACGGGCACTTACATAGCTGATTCTGAAATACGTCGATTACATGCGGGACTACCAGAAAATGTATTACTGCTGGTTGATGATGCCTATGCGGAATATGTTACGGCAGAAGATTATGGTTCGGCATTGGACATGGTCGAGCAGCATAACAATGTACTTGTAACCCGGACGTTTTCAAAAATATTTGGGCTGGCAGGATTGCGCATTGGCTGGGCCTATTGTCCCCAATCAATACTGGAAAATGTTCAACGCATTCGCACGCCTTTTAACGCTAATTCCGCTGCTATGAAAGCGGCAGCAGCGGCTATAAAGGATATAGAATATATCGCTATGGTACGTGAACACACAGCAAAATGGCAAAAAATAATTTCAGAGCGTGTTACCGAAATGGGCATAAAAATATTGCCTAGCGTAACAAATTTTTACCTGCTTGACTTTGCCGAGAATGAAAACAAATCCGGTGCCGATGCAGCAGCGTTTCTCGAGTCAAAAGGCATTATACCTCGTCCGGCAGGCTCGAACAGCAACACTGGTTATGTGAGGATTACTGTTGGACTGGATGATGAGAACGAAGCTGTGCTTAAAGCCCTGGCTGAGTACATGTCAAATTGACTATGATTAGAAAAACATCAGCTTTACTCAATCCATAAATCTCTTTCCAGATTTTTCCAGTATTCAACTTTCATACGACTGTGTATGAAAAGACCTTTGTAATAAGGATCATTTTCCTTATATTCCTTGTAAGGGCCTTCATAATCCTTACGTCGTGTTTTGTAATTCTCATAGGCAGTAAAGCTATCGTATTCCCAGAGTATCATCTTGCGGCCTGAGTCATCCCCGGCGGCATGTAGATCAAAATATCGAACACTTTTCCATTCAGGAAATAACTCGCGATGTTCCTTAACCCAAAGTAACCAGCGACGCATTTCAATACCATGTTCCTTATCTTTGCCTTCGGCAATAAACCAGCTCTCAGCTTCAAATACAGACATATTGGTTCTCCTCGATACTTAGTTACATTCTCTGACATCACCAAATTCGCTGCCACAACGAGATAGAACTTCCTCGATAGGAGTATTGGTTTTTGGCTTGGCAGGTTTTTCTGTGGCGGCGCTTTCAAGTGAGATTCCAGCGGCTACTACCAATGTCGCACCACCACTGGCAGCGGATTTGAGGAATTTACGCCGTGAGATATCAGACGTGACTTCGTTGGGATTAATATCGAATTGTTTCTTCATCACACTCTCCATTAATAAACACGGATTAAGTGTAGTTCATTTGTAAGCAGATAATCCCGGATTATTAAAATAATAACCCTAAGAATTTCGTATGCTAGGCAGAATTAGTAAGCAGTTCCTCTTCGCTTACTATCGTAAAACCAGTGTAGCCATATATAGCTGAAATTATGGGGTTTATGATGTTAAAAAAGCAAAAAGGTATATAAGCAAAACTTGTCAGTCCCAATACACCATAGATATAAGCGCCGCAGGTAGACCATGGCACAAGTGGCGAGGTGAGGGTGCCGGCATCTTCAAGACAGCGGGAAAGATTAACTGCGGCTAAACCACGACGTTTATATTCTTTATTCCAGATCTGCCCTGGGACGATGATAGAAATATATTGTTCGGCCGCAATCAGGTTCATCAAAAAACAATTTGATAAGGTCACCATGATCAAACTACCGGTGTTTTTAGTAATGCGAATCAAGGCTGTGGCAATTGTCTCGAAAATACCTATGCTTGAAAATACGCCTGCCATTAACATAGCAGATAAAATCAGCCAGACTGTTTGCGTCATACTCGACATACCACCTCGATTTAGCAATTTGTCGATTTCTGCAACACCGGTATTCGCTGTATAACCATCAAACATAACTTTGGCGACACCTTTTGTAAGTGCCATTACCTGGCTACTGCCAGTGTCATTGGCGAAGTCCAGGATCACGTGGTTCTGAAATATCAACGCGAATAATGCACCAACAAGTGCACCTGTGAATATGGTCGGTAGCGCCGGGATACGCTTAAATGCCATATAAAGCAGAATTAACAAAGGTATTAATAAGTGCAGACCGATATCAAATCGTCCCTGCAGTGCCTCAGTAAAGACATCCAGTTCTATAGCAGAAGTAGCCGTTGTGCTCATGCTCAGACCAATAACGGTATAAAGGACAAGTGAAATAATAAAACTGGGTATGGACACCCAGGCCATGTGTCGAATATGTGCGAATAATTCGCTGCCAGCAACTGCGGGAGAAAGGTTAGTTGTGTCAGATAATGGTGACATTTTGTCACCAAAATAAGAGCCTGAAACAACGGCACCTACGGTTATAGGGATTGACAGGCCAAGTACACTGGATATGCCTATTAAAGCGAGGCCAACAGTTGCCATAGTCGTCCAGGAGCTACCGATGCTTATTGATACAAAGGCACATAAGAGACAGGCGGTGGGGAAAAATATCGCTGGAGAAAGAAAATGCAGACCGTAATAGATCATGCTGGGTACGGTACCACTCAATATCCAGGTGCCGATCAAAGCCCCTACACAAAACAAAATAAATATAGCGGTTGTTGCGATACCAACAGAGTCAGAGATAGATCTTTCAATCTCTTTCCAGGACACACCATTTTTAAAGCCAAGGAGGATACCGATAAAAGCTGTGAAAGTCAGGGACAATTGAATAGGGCCACCTGTAGGATTATCTCTGAATAAAAACACTGCGACACAAATGGAAAAAATGAGAATACTAATTATTGCCAGAGTCTCTTTTAGATTAGCCTGTTTGCCCAAATCCGGATTGTTATTATTATTGTTCATAACTCAAGATTATCTGTAATATTTGTCAGCATGATACGCCAGATCGATCCCGGAGTCATAATGAGCTTAAACAATATCAATCAATAATTAATGAATTACATAAAAGCTATATTAAGCCTCATATTTTTAGTTGGCCCATTGAGTATTTCATCGGCTGCGGAGAAAGTTCAGAAGGATGTGTTGTTTGTAGTTTTGGGTAAGACTGCCAATTTCAGACAATCTTCCGATGAAACACATAGATTACTGAATTATCATTTCTTTGCGGAAATCTTTCTGAAAGAAAACGGATCTGTATCAAATGCGGCATTAATAACCCCCGATGATAATAGAGAGCTAGTATTTGAAGGAGACGATTCGGTATTGGAAGTGCACGGTGGCCGCTATACAAACGAAGATGAACTAAACAAAGCATTTCCGGATGGCAATTATATTTTTTCTTACAGACTGTCTGACAACACACTACTAAATGAAAGTGTAAGAATTAGAAACGGCTCCGGTAATTCACGCATACCTGATCCTGTTTCTGTTTATTTGTCTCAAGATGGTAAAAAAGTTAATCCTGCTAATGTAAACTCGGATCTGGATCTAACTGTTACATGGAGTCCTTTTGAATCCGGTAACACAGACCCGAATGGCATAGTAGATGATTTAATGTTTGTTGTGACCGGGAATTGTCACGGTAAAAAAATAGATCATAGTGGTGGGCCATTTGGAAGTGGCGAAT
>JABHFC010000158.1 GCA_018676275.1 Gammaproteobacteria bacterium
AAATGCGCTGGCAAGTATCCTGAAAAGCGGAGAAGTATTGACTCTGGCAGGAGAGGGTAATGAATTAGAAGGAAAGAAGTACTGGATGTTTAAGGTAGTTGGTGTTGACAAGGTGATGTCCAAAGAAGTGGATGAGATAACTAATAATCATGCGCTGATTGGAGTTCTGGTCGATTCGGCGAAACTGTTTGACAGCAGTGTCACCAGCACAGGTTTGGCCTTAACAATATTTAGTAATGCTTCAAGTCTCAGTGCACGACAATTGCTATACCAGAAGGAATCAATAAAAGAAGATAATGGCTGGGCTGTAGCTTTGCTTGAAGAAGAAGGTATGACCCAATTTCCTTCGTATTCGATAAAACTAAATATAAAAAAGGAACTGGGCTGGCAGGAAGTAGACAAAGAGCTGGTTTTTAATGCTCTTTTGATTGGGGTAGGCGTTACATTGCTAATCATTGCTCTGGTGCGTGCAAAAGACCAGCAATCAAAAGAACTAAAACAAAGAAATGTTGTTATTGAAAGACAGGTAGCTGAGCAAACCAAGGAACTCGCTTTGACGCGTGATCAGGCCTTGGAAGCATCAAGAGTAAAATCAGAGTTTTTAGCCAGTATGAGTCACGAAATAAGGACTCCATTAAATGCCATTATAGGGATGTCCAGTTTACTGGAAGAGACCCCCCTGAATACAGAGCAGAAAAATTATATAAGTGTTTTTAAAAAGGCGGGTGATACTTTACTCAGTCTTGTTAATGACATACTGGATTTATCCAAGATAGAAGCCCAACAGTTAGTTTTGGAAAATATATCCTTTAACCTGCTGGAAACAGTTGAAGAGTCGGTTGAAATATATGCTTTGAAAGCAGCTGAAAATGACGTCGAATTGCTCTGTCATGTGGATGAGGAAATCAGTATCAATCGGATGGGCGATTCAGCTCGGTTACGCCAAATTATTCTCAACTTGATTAGTAATGCATTGAAATTCACAGAGCAGGGTGAGGTTGTCGTACGTGTAAGTGAAGAGCCGAATGATAAGGATGGTGAAACCCTTCGGTTTTCTGTCAGTGATAGTGGGATTGGTATTCCTGCAGCAAAGCTGGATGCAATATTTGCCAGTTTCACTCAGGTAGATTCATCAACCACTCGAAAATATGGAGGTACAGGACTGGGTTTATCTATCTCACGAAGCTTGTCTGAGATGATGGGAGGTAGAATCTGGGTAGAAAGTGAGGAAGGCAAGGGTAGTAATTTTTGTTTTACAGCAAAACTTGATGCGGTAGAGACTGAAGCGCTAGAAGCAACGAACAATACCCTGACTGGCATTACGGTTTTAATAGTTGATGATAATGCCGTTTGCAGGGACATTATTAAATCAAAACTTCTTGCCAATGGTGCAATTGTGCATGAGGCCTGCGATGCAGAACAGGTAAATACGTTATTCAAAAATAAAGACGAGATTAAGCCAGATATTATTCTTGTTGATTTCAAGATGCCAACGATGAATGGCTTCGAGTTTATCGAAGAATTAAAGTCTCGCGGATTGAGTAGCAAATTAATAATGATGCTGGGTGCCGCAGATCTGAACCACAACATGTCCCGGATTAAGGAGGCAGGTATTGATGCCTATCTGATTAAACCGATAAAGCGCTCTGAACTTATACAGCAACTCGAATTTGTTCAGTCAGGGAAAACATCTATTAGTAGCGCGGGCACGAAAACTGCCGGCGAAAATGCTGATTTGAAACCATTAAAAATATTACTGGTTGAAGATAACCCGGATAATCTGCTTACCATAAGTGCCATTCTTGACAGTATTGATAAGAACTATATCACGGCTGAAAGCGGTAATGAAGGGATTGAAAAAGCAAAGAAGGAAAAGCCATGTCTGATTCTCATGGATATTCAGTTACCGGACTTGAGCGGTATTGATGCGGTAAAGAAGATCAAGCAAATTCCAGAGCTTGCACAGATACCCGTGGCGGCACTGACAGCACGGGCAATGAAAGGGGACCGAGAGGAATTTCTTGCACACG
>JABHFC010000159.1 GCA_018676275.1 Gammaproteobacteria bacterium
CAAACCAACACGTTCTAGTATTTCTGCCGCCTGTTGTTCTGCTTCCTCAACCTTAAGCCCTCTAATCAACAGAGGCATCGACACATTTTCAATTGCAGTAAATTCAGGCAGTAAATGATGAAATTGATAAATAAACCCTAATGAACTATTTCGTAGATCCCCTTTTTCCTGCTCGGACAAGGCTGACATTATCTGTCCTGCTACCATCACTTTACCTTCTGTCGGATCATCAAGACCACCCAACAAATGTAACAAAGTACTTTTGCCGCAACCTGAGGAACCGGTTATTGCGAGACAACTACCTTTTTCAACTGACAAATCAATTCCCTTTAAGACATCAACATTAAGCCCACCTTCAGAAAATGATTTACACAAATTAGCGCATGCGATGCTAGCAGACTCACTCATATCGCAAGGCCTCTGCTGGCTGCATATTTGCCGCTTGCCTAGCTGGATAAATGGTGGATAAGAGACTAAAAAGAAAGGCAACAACACTAATTATAGTCACATCCTCCCATTTCAATTCCGATGGCAAAGTGCTTATGTAATAAACATTTTCATTCAAAAAATCGACGTTAAAGGCCTGTTCAATGCTTTGTACAATCCATTCCACATTTGAAGCCAGCCAAACACCGCCTGCTACTCCAAGAATGGTGCCAATAACACCTATTACAGTGCCCTGAATCATAAAAATGAGCATAATACTAAGCGGACTGGCTCCGAGTGTTCTTAACACGGCGATATCTGTCTGTTTGTCTGTCACAGTCATTACTAGAGTAGAGATGATATTAAATGCCGCAACGGCCACAATGAGGGTCAAAATAACAAACATCACAATCTTTTCTGTTCTCAAGGCATGAAACAAGTTCGCGTGACGTTGAGTCCAGTCCATGATCCAATATTGACCTGGAATCTGCTTCATTACTTCCCTGCTGATTATTGGTGCACGCATAATATCGGTAGTTTTTATACGCAAACCGTTTGGACTAGTCTTACGAAATAATTTTTGTGCGTCATCAAGATGAATTAAAGCTAATGCACTATCAAATTCCTGCATCCCCACTTCGAAAATGCCAACTACAGTAAACCGTTTTAATCTTGGTAAAATACCAGCCGGAGTTATATTCGCCTGAGGCGCAACCAGCGTTACTTTACTGCCAGTCAACACATGTAAAGACCGTGACAATTCTTTCCCCAGAACTATGCCGAATTCGCCTGGTTTAAGATTTGCTAATTCCCCCTCTATAATCTTTTCTGATATCTCTGATACTTTAATTTCTTCTTCCGGCAAAATACCCCGAATTATGGTGCCACTTACCTGTTTGTCATTAACTAACATTCCTTCTGCCCGAAAGTACGGAGCAACACCGGCGACTTCGGGGTGGCTTTCGACCTGCTCCGCTATGATGCGCCAATTGGACAAATTCTCATTACGTTCCAATACTGTCGCGTGCGAAGCCATACTCAGTGTTCGATCAGTCAGTTCCTTATGAAACCCATTCATCACAGATAGCACAGTAATCAGCGCTGTCACCCCAAGAGCAACCCCGAGGACTGAGGTCAGCGAGATGAATGAGATAAAGTGATTACGGCGTTTTGCGCGCATATAGCGCAAACCGATGAATAGTTCATAAGGATTAAACATGGACGGCATTATAAGCGACTGACAACAGGTCACAAGTCATTGCCACAGTAGGACATGACATATTATTGTATGTAATAATCCGACCCCTATTTATCTGTAAGCACTTTATGTTGCTTGAAACCAAACCATTCAGGTCCATATTTTGAAGTTACTCGCTATAGACACAGCAACTGAAGCTTGCTCTGCCGCTCTTTATATTGACGGAAATATCCTTGAAAAATATGAAGTGGCACCACGGCAGCATGCTGGATTAATTTTACCAATGGTCGATGCCTTATTAGCAGAAGCTGAAACTGAATTAGCTTCTCTGGATGGCCTTGCTTTTGGTCGTGGTCCTGGCGCTTTTACAGGCGTGCGCATGGCCACTGGTATCATTCAAGGTCTGGCCTTTGCATCTGATTTACCAGTAGTACCCATTTCTACACTGGCTGCGATGGCTCAGGGCGCCGCAGACCAGTCGAACACAATTCTCAGCGCAATAGACGCGAGAATGGGTGAAATTTATTGGGCTATATTCTCAGTCGGCGAGGATGGTCTCGTTACCCCCCTGTCAGACGAACAGGTAAGTAAACCTGATACTTTGAGCATTGAGCTTAAGTCAGAATGTTTTGGCGTCGGAACTGGTTGGGGAAGTTATGAGAATAAACTCTCTAGCTATGCCGGCACTAAACTTAAGGGCTTTGATGCAAATCGCTTTCCCCGCGCCAGTGATATATTGACTTTGGCGATTAACGAATTTAAACAAGGTAACGGCGTACATGCAAAAGATGCGTTGCCGGTTTATCTCCGCAACAAGGTAACTGGATAATTCACAATACCCAGCAACTTAACAATTCGATTCCATTGTTAAGTTAACTACCTGCCTTCATGTAGACATAACCATTTTCTCCTTTTAGTTCCGGGATTATCTTCGTGTCCAACGGAACACCCCATAAGCCAAAGAAGACAGTTAAATCGAAGGCGCAGCCAGATGTAGAAAGAACAAGCATTATCCACCACAAATGAGAACC
>JABHFC010000160.1 GCA_018676275.1 Gammaproteobacteria bacterium
CTGCACGTCCCTCAATACTCAGATATGCATTGTCATCCAGCCTGCCAAGATCACCGGAACGCCACCAACCACTAATAAACTTTTTCTCGCTGAGCTCCTTATTATCCCAATACTCAAGGGCCATAGATTTACCTCTAACCAGTATTTCACCGGTCTCCCCTTTTGCTACCTCATCCTCGATCTCGCCATTTTCTTCTACAATACGAATTTCAGCCATAGACACTGGTTTACCAACACTGGCAATATTTTTAGACAACACTTCCGGATCGGCAATACAAGCTGAAGCGACACCTCCTTCCGAAGTCAAATAAGCAGTGCGAACTTCGCAATGAGGCAGTCGTTGTTGCATCAATCTTATAAATTCAGGGGTGCCCGGTTCACCGGAGAAAAAGGCGAGTTTAAGTTTGGAAAGATCTCTGTTTTCACTTAAGTTTGCGACAACTCTGCGCCAGGCGGTCGGCACCAGAGCAGTATCAGTAATTTGTTCGCTTTCGAGCGTGCTTAAAAATAGTTCTGGATCGAAAATATTATTGAAAACGACACTGGCACTTCGGGCAATATAGGCCAAGGTAACATGATTCCAGGCGGCAAACGAAGGCGACATTATTACTAACACACTATCATCCGGGGTGATATTACCGAACACCTCGGTTCCCGCCATTGCACTTTCATAGAGCGTCCTTTGCGAGTGGACGACACCTTTAGGTTCTCCGGTGGTGCCGGAAGAAAGTATAATCTTCGCCGGCGCATCGGGATCAAGCTCGACTGATAAATCAGCAGGGTCACTATGCTCACACAATTCCCGGTAGCCTATTTCTTCTTCATCAATGTGAGCACCATCCAGAATCACCAGCGGAATATTAGTATTCTCATCCGCCAATCCAGCATGGGCTATTTCGCGATATTTTTTATCAATGACCAGTAAAGACGCATCAAGCCACTTCAACGTTTTACTAATACCTGCAGCTGTATTGCGAAGGTGTAGTGCACAGGGGATTGCGCCAATGTGCTGACAGGCGAAATAGAACAGAATGTGACGAACCGAACTTCCGCAAATAAAGGCAACCCGATCGCCCTGGTTAACTCCAAGTGCCAACAAACCGCCAGCCAGGCAAGTTACTTTTTCAAGTGACTCTTCACCAGAGCACTTTTCATATTCGTCGGCGAAAAATACAGCCTGCCCCTTATTTTCCGCAGCTCGACAGAACAAAGAGTACAAAGTTGATTCTGAAGGGTTTATTTCAGCTTTTTCTTCACTCATGTTCACCTGCATTCGGACCTCGTTTTTGACTCAAATTAATATATCAGTATACTGACATTCAGTCCACTGATTGATAATTTAAACGACAAATTTCTACGACAAAACTCGTTACAATAAACCTTCTTATCAGGAAATAGCAGATTATGCCAAATTTCAGCTTTTTATCAGAAGATACGATGTTAGAAGAAATCTTTCACCGCTATCCAGAACGCTATGCGCCGCTTTCTGGTTTTGTACAGGACGTAATGCGCGGAAATGCCTCAGAACTTGAAGTGCGACAGCGAGAACTCATTGCCGCATTTGTATCTGGACTAAATGAATGCAGTTATTGCTACGGTGCGCACAGCAAAATTTCTGATTCCTTTGGGTTTCCTGAAAGCCTGATAAAGGCTTTGCTTGAGGATATTGACAGCTCTTCTTTGGATAGCAAACTCAAGCCATTATTCAAATATCTACAAAAAATTACTCAGAACCCAGGCCGTGTTGTGCAATCTGATGTGCAGCTGTGCATCGATGCTGGTTGGAGTGAACGCGCTATTGAAGATGCGATGGCAGTTTGTGCTCTTTTCAATATGGTAAACCGGATTGTACTTGGTTATGGGCTGAATAATATCTGGACACCAAAACGCAACCAGCACATCGATAATCTTCTAAACAAAGGCTATGCGTAATTGAGAACAGCTTGAAAGCGTATATACCAAATACGACTCTAATGCCCCATATAACGCATGGGTGCGCGGCTAAGTTCATTGCCACTGTCGACAAGTTTTTGTAAACAGGCAAGGAAGACCTTTTTTTCTTCAATTGTCAGCGGCTCAAGCATCTTTATCTGCGTACGTTCCATCGGCGCCTGTGCCTTAGCCAATATTTTCTTTCCCTTTGCACTAAGCGATACCAGCTTTGCGCGTTTGTTAGCTGGATCGACTTTACGCGTTAACTGACCTTTTTTCTCTAGCAAAGTGACAATATTTGAACACGTTGTCCTGTCCAGTGCCACGTAACGCGCGAGGGTAATCTGGTCAATTCCCGAATGCAAATTTAACACCCACATAATTGAAAATTGTAGCGGAGTTACATCAAGATCTTTGAATTCACCAGCAAGAATAGACAAACCAATCTGGTGAAACCGCCTGATTAATGGTCCTGGCGAACGCTGCATATCGTATTTAGTCATTTGTGATTACTATTTTTTTTAATTCTGATTTTATCTTCATTAACGCAATGTACCACTTACGTCATTTATTATACTTTTTCCCGGGAGTCTGTTGACATCTAATTTTAACTGATTACTTTCGAAATCAAATCGCAAATAAAATCACAGAAACACAATATAGTATATTTGCTATTATTAATTATACTTTAGTAATTGAATTTAACTATTAATCTTAATTATGGGTAGAAAATTTGATTTCGAACCTCGAACGCTGACGCATTTTCTTGCTGTTTATGAAAATGGTTGTTTCAGCCGTGCAGCCGATCAGATTTCCCTAACCCAGCCCGCTCTCAGTAATAGCATCCAGCAACTTGAACAAAAACTTGGCGTAAAATTATTCGAACGCGGTTCCCGTGGTGTGAAACCTACGATTTATGGCGATTCTTTTTATCAACGAACAAAAATCATACGTGCTGAATTACAATCGGCTGTTGAGGAAATACATGCCTTACAGGATTGCTCCATGGGCGCAGTCAACATAGGTGTAGGTCCGAGTGTTATGGATATCATCACCGAGGTAATTCATAAGGCGATTGAATCTCACCCTACGCTTAAAATTACACTTACTGAAGGTCCCGAAGAAACCTTGTATTCAGGTCTGAGAAGTGGGGAGCTTGACCTGGTCATCTGCACGGTTACGAAAAGATCCGCTGATCCAGATCTCAATCATGAAATTTTATTTTCCAACCCAACCGTACCTATCGTTCGTAAAGGTCATCCTCTTTCAAATCAACGAAAGACCGGATGGGCTTCATTAAAAAGATTTCCCTGGGTCGTCGCAGATATGCATCTGGAACCCGCTGGTAAGGATATTTTTGATGCCCTTTCCAGTAATAAGCCAACATCTATCATTACTACAAATTCATCCACTTTTATGAAGACTCTCGTAAGTAAGAGTGATTTCATTGCCTTTATGCCACATACCCTGGTCGCTTGTGGTGGTTTTGAAGAGAAGTTAGATATAGTCGGTCCTAAAAAAGGACTATATAAAACTGAAATTGGTATCACATCAAGAACCAATAGTTTTCTCTCACCGGCGGGTAATCTAATTATCGAAGAATTCAAAAAATCCTGTGCAGACATGAGCTTATAACAGCAATAAACCAGTATTAACTATATTTTCTCTATCCCGGATCTACAGCATTTATGCTGATCCGCTCTCAATGTTTCAATGCTGGTCGTGCTATACATAATATTTATGGGTATATACAAAATATAAAATTGTGTGAATACCTTTGTTATGTATAAATACCGGCATAACTGATTTTTCCCGGGAGAATATCTTCATGAAATACATGACTGCAGAGCCATTCAGAATCAAAGTCGTAGAACACCTGAAAAAAACCACCAAAGAAGAGCGCCAGCAGTATCTGGAGGAAGCTGGGTACAACGCTTTCAGGCTAAAAGCCGATAATGTCTATGTTGACTGCATCACCGATAGTGGAACCACTGCCATGAGCGCCAATCAATGGGCTGCGATGATGCTTGGCGATGAATCCTATGCAGGATGTCGCAGCTTTTACAAGTTTGAAGAATCCGTTCAGGATGTATTTGGTATGCCTTACGTACAACCAACACATCAGGGTCGAGCGGCTGATTACATTATGACGCAGATGTATGCCGAAAAAGGTAAGTACGCCATCGGTAACATGCACTTCGATACATTTCGCGGTAACGCTGAAGTGCTCGGTGCCTTGCCTCTTGATTACGCTATTGATGAAGGCCTGTATGCCAACGATGAGTATCATCCCTTTAAGGGCAATCTCGATCTGGACAAAATACAAAAATTGATCGATGAACACGGTGCGGACAAAATCAGTGTCGTCATCATTACAGTCA
>JABHFC010000161.1 GCA_018676275.1 Gammaproteobacteria bacterium
CCTCTTTTACTTCATCAAAAGATTGTGACTGGTAACCCTTTTTCAACTCAGCAATAATAACTTCGGATGGTTCAACAAATGAGTCAAGCACTTCTTTAAACTCATTCTCATCATCACCGAATATTTCCTTAATAACAGAATCATCAATAGCTTTTATTTTACCGTTATCCTTTTTTTTCTTTTTTGCGGTCTTTTGATTTTTAATTTTTCTGGTATTAATGGTTTCTGTCAGTAGTTTATCTACCGCAACACTGCCCGCACCCATCCATTTATGCAGCATTTCATTCAGTTTTTTAATTGCCACCGGTTTTGTCATATAGTCATCCATTCCGGCATTAAGACAATGCTGGTCTTCTCCCTGCAAAGCATTTGCTGTAATAGCAATGATAGGAGCATGCTGGTCAGTTCCCTTTTCCTGGTTACGAATGGCAGCAGTCAGTTCAAATCCATCCCATTCCGGCATATGACAATCAGATAACAGGAGTCTATATGTTTTGTTGTTCCACATTTCAAAGGCTTTCTTGCCATCATCAGCAATTTCACAGGCATAGCCAAGACGATTCAATTGCCTCTTGATTACCTCCTGGTTTGTCAAATTATCTTCAGCCAAAAGTATTAATTTGTTTTGTAGCAGCGCTTCTTCGATTGTCGGTGCCTGAATTTTTTTGACATCTTCAATCTCAATTTCTATCCTGATTTCAGGGCTCATACGACCTGCCGCGACAGCAACAGCTGTTATTAAACCAGTGCGGCGCATAGGATCAACATCCATCAGTGTTACTTCCTCAATTGCATCCAGAATACTGCTTCGGTGTTGAGGGTTTTCTCCAATAACAAAACGAGGAAATGGCATCAAATCGTGTTCGATAAATGTATTCCGGATTTCAGCAATCATTTTTGGATCATGAGCATCAGGAATAACAATAATATCCAGTGGTTTGCTGGTTTTATGTGATTCGAGAAATCTACGCTCACACTCGGTAATATCTTCAATTGTTTCAACTTCTGCCTTCCAGTAACTTAGATAGGTACGACATATCTTGCGGTAATTTTCGCTGGCACTGGCTACGAGCACACGTAATCCAGAAAGATCATCTTTGCTAACCTCCTCACTTTTTGTTGTTGCAGGTTCAAAAGGGATTTCAAACCAGAATTCAGATCCAATACCGATACTGCTTTTTACTCCAATAGTACCGCCAAGCAATTCTACCAACTTCTTGCTGATTGAAAGACCAAGTCCGGTACCGCCGAAACGACGAGTGGTCGAATTGTCAGCCTGATTAAATTCCTGAAACAGATTCTTCTGTGCCTTATCTGAAATACCTATGCCGTTATCAATGATTGAAAAACGCACATTGATTCGACCATCATTTTCAATTGACTGGTAATCTGCCCGAATAAGAATCTCATTTTCCTCTGAAAACTTTATAGCATTACCACCGAGGTTCATTAGTATTTGTCGAACGCGGGTAGGATCACTGGAGACGTACTTGGAAATATTGGGATCAATAAAAGTTACAATTTCATTCTTCTTTATCATTGCATCAGGGGCAAGTGCAGTTGACACTGCTTCGACTACATCAACCAGGGACATATCTATTTTTTCTATATCCAGTTTCCCTGCTTCTATTTTTGAGAAATCCAGAATGTCGTTGATGATAGTCAACAAGGAAGCACCTGATTGTCTCACTGTTTCCAGCATCCTGGATTGCTCATCATCCAGATCTGTTTGCATTAACAGGTCAACCATTCCAATTACACCATTCATTGGCGTACGAATTTCGTGACTCATCGATGCCAGGAATGCAGCCTTGGTCTCAGCACCTACCTCGGCTTCTCGCATTGCAACTTCCAGTTCCCGTGTACGTTCTTCGACTCTGGCCTCCAGTGCATCACTATGATCCTGCAATTGTTTTTCAGCACGTTTGAGTTCGCTAATATCTTTCGCAATAGTGGCAATCGACGTAGTCTCACCATGTTCGTTGGACAAACGAGAAAATGTCAGCATGACGTCCATCACCTGACCTGAACGCGTTAATCTATATCCTTCAACATTACGCACCTGTTTTCCTGCTCGACAGTCCTCAAGTAGTTTATCAGCCTGAGAGTGTGAATCTTCTGGTACGATTATCTTGATCGCTTGACCAATCATTTCGTCCCTTTCCCAACCATAGGTACGTTCTGCTTCCTTATTGCAATCGATGACAATGCCATCAAGGTTTTCAATGATGATGGGATCGGACGAATCCATAAAAACCTGTTTGCGTTCTGCGGCATCCTGTTCAGCACGCAGACGCTCACTAACTTCTTTTTCCAATTCAGATACTTTCGAATCAATTGAATCTCGCATTGTTCTGAGTGATTCCGCCAGGATACCGATTTCGTCTTCACCACTAATACTGATTTCTTCTTTTAAATCTCCTTCCGCCATACGGGCTGCGGAGCGAGTTAATTCTCTCACCCGATTGGAAATTCCCGAACTAATCAGATAGGCCGCTAAACCACCAAACAGTAGTGTGAAAATAGAAAATATAATATTTAAACGTAAGTTCTCTGCGATCTCAGCTTGTGCCCGAGGACCGAGCTCATCCTGGGTATCCTTAATAGTCAATTTCAGTCTTTCAATCGCATCTGCAACCTGTGGTCCGATAAGATCGAGACGGTTATCAATAATATTGTTTCGTTCAACGATTACGCTATGAACCTGTTCAAAAGCCTCTTCGTAATTTTTTTGGCCCTGCTTTATCTTACCCACAAGCAGACGTCTTTCCTGATTCTTCAGATTATTCTCTAGTTGAACCCGGTTTGTACTCATATCCCTGAATTCCAGCAAGGCGCGACTATGAGATGCCTGGTCATTTTGAATTAGAAATCTTTGTACATACAAACGAGCGAGCAACAGGCTACGTAATGTTAAGCCAGCAAGATAGGCTGCGTCTGCATCGCCGTCTTTACGTGCACTTTCCATTATGGAACTTAGATTTTGCTCAATATCGGGACCGATGACGTTGAGGGCATTATTTACCAGTTCGTTTCTGACAGCCTGTTTCTTAGTTACGATATCAAATTGTTGAACATACTCGTTTAACTGTTTTTCCAGATCATCGATGACAAACTGATAAAGACGTGTATCTGAAAGCTGCCTCGATTCAGAAATCAATTTCAGCGTAGCATTGGCACGTTCCTTAACACCTTCGATATTTTCGGCATTCGGCTCCAAAATAAAATTCTTTGCGAAAATACGTGTCATCAACATGTTAGCCTGAACACGGCCACTGGAATTGGTTTGCAGGGCAATGCTTCGATACAAACTGTAGTTGCCATCTGCTGTAGTTAAACCAAAATAGCCTACCCCTGAGTTAATCAATAGCAGTAGCGTCATTATCCCGAAGCCGAGAAATAATTTGGCTGAAACAGAAAGGTTTTGTAAATATTTATTCATTGTCTAAGCGGTTAAAATATACGATATGCAAGATGCTACGCCACAACCTGCATTATAGTAGCTAAATTACCCTCTGATCGAGCTTATAAATCGCAAAAAGTGCTATTTTACAATATCTTAGCCAAATCCATGAAGCTCATTAATTCAGGGATATGCTGTGATTAGGGCAGTTTTTTATCCAGCAACAAATTCAGAGTGTATCGCACACCAAAACCTGTCGTATCCGTAGGTACGTGGGCCAGACCACCTTTATGATTACTGGCAGCAAGATCAACATGCACCCAGGGCGTATCATTTTTCACAAAACGCTGTAAAAAACGCGCTGCAAGAATATGGTCTGCATCTCCCTCCACTGCGCATTGTTTGACATCTGCGATATCACTTTCCAGGCCCTTTTCGTAATCTTCGTCCAAAGGAAAAGGCCAGACCCGTTCTCCACTATCTTTACCTGCCTGAATCAAAGCCGGGTGGAATTCTTCGCGATTGGTAAATACACCGCTGTAGGATGAACCAAGAGAATAGACACAGGCTCCGGTTAATGTTGCGTAATCGATAATCAATTTTGGTTTTTGTTGCGAAGCAAGTGTCAAAGTATCCGCCAGTACCATTCGACCTTCAGCATCAGTATGAACAATTTCTATAGTCGTTCCATCTGCAGCTGTAATGATATCATTGGGTTTATAGGCCTTCGGTCCAATATGATTTATAGCCAGGGCTAACCAGCATTCAAGCCGAAAATTGACCTGCATTTTTGTCAATGCCAGAAAGGTACCCAGAGCCACCGAACTACCCTGCATATCCTCATGCATACCAAACATATGCTTCGCAGGTTTTAGATTGGTGCCGCCTGTGTCATAACAAATTCCCTTACCAACCAGAATAACCTTTCCTTTAGAGGTATATGTTTTTGGTGTGTACATTAATCGTACAATGCCTGCATCCTTATCAGGGCTGGCCTGAGCAACAGCAAGAAAGGCGCCTGCCTTCTTTTTCTGTAATGCGTTATTGTCGTAAAACTCCATTTTCCATTTATTCGCGCTAGCAAGTTTTCGGATCCGCTTTGTATAATTTGCCGGCGTCAATTCATTCGGCGGCAACATACTTAAGTAACGTGCCAGGGCATTACCTTCAGCTTCCGCAAGGGTACGTTTATATCCATGTCTTACTCTCAGTCCATATATATTCAGTTGTTGTAAAACTGTCTTTGATTGCTTTTCACTTTTGTAATTAGGCATTCCAGCAGCGTTGGCACCGGCGGCTGCGATAATCGCCTCCACGATTCGCTCCGCCAGCTTTATTTCAAATCCTTTAACCACGATACCGACGCTCTCTGCCTTTTGACTTTGTTGTGCAGTAACCATTTTTCGAGCCAGCGTTAACAGGGCAAAACTGGAAATAGAAACATCTATGCAGGCATACACAACATGACTTGCCTTTGTATTAGCCAGATCAAATTTCAGCGGATCGCTATCAGACTTTTTCCTGCCAAGTTGTGATCGTCGGTTTAGCAAACTATCCGCATACGGTATACCATCAATTTCTTCCGGCGATGGGAACAACATTATCCAGTTCCGCAGGCCATCGATCTGTTTTCTAGTTGGCAAAACCTCGTGCTGTTTCAGTTTTATTTCTGTATTTTTCATAAACTTATGGCTTTTTGTTTCGTTTATTGGATTTGATTATCTGTTAGAATTCGTCTTGTAGAATAAGCAGTAAAGTATATGCCTAAACTAACAAGGCGTACTTTTGAATATAATTATAAAGTATCTTAACTTATTGATACTCTTTTGTAATCTCATCGACGGTGGAACTGATGGCAAGCCAAACGAATGATTTAGATGCACAGGAAACCCAGGAATGGATAGAAGCCCTGGATTCAGTTATGGAACAGGAAGGTATTGAGCGTGCTCATTATCTTCTCGAGAAATTAATCGCGCGTGCGCGCGGTGCCGGTGCCTATCTACCCTACTCAGCGAACACTGCCTACCTGAACACCATCCCGCCTTCAAAAGAAGAACGCTCACCCGGAGACTCGGGCATGGAGTGGCGCATACGCTCACTGGTTCGCTGGAACGCCCTGGCAATGGTGGTCAGAGCCAATCGTAAAAGCTCAGAACTGGGTGGACATATTTCCAGCTTTGCTTCCTCAGCCACACTTTATGATGTTGGCTTTAATCATTTCTTCAAGGCTGCCAAGAAAGATGACGGTGGTGATCTGATATTTATCCAGGGGCATTCCGCACCTGGTATCTATGCCCGGGCATTTTTATACGGATTGCTGTCGGAAGAACAACTGAACAATTTTCGTCAGGAAGTGGATGGCGATGGCTTGTCTTCATACCCTCATCCGTGGTTGATGCCAAATTTCTGGCAATTTCCCACTGTGTCAATGGGTCTTGGACCGCTAATGGCTATTTATCAGGCAAAATTCATGCGCTACCTTGAACATAGAGAATTGATCAAGGCCAGTGATCGGAAGATTTGGGCATTTATGGGTGACGGTGAGATGGATGAACCTGAATCTATGGGTGCCATAGGCATGGCTGCGCGGGAAAAACTGGATAACCTGATCTTCGTCGTAAACTGTAACCTGCAACGGCTGGATGGACCGGTACGCGGTAACGGTAAAATCATCCAGGAACTGGAAGCTGATTTTCGTGGTGCAGGATGGAATGTTATTAAGGTGATATGGGGTTCGTACTGGGATCCCTTGATTGCGCGTGATACCCATGGTCTTCTTTATAAACGTATGGAAGAAGCTGTCGATGGAGAATACCAGGCCTACAAGGCCAAGGACGGTGCTTATGTACGTGAACACTTTTTTGGCAAATATCCTGAATTGAAAGCGATGGTAGCGAATATGTCCGATGAAGATATCTGGCGTCTGAATCGCGGTGGTCACGATCCTCATAAAGTCTATGCGGCTTACGCAGAGGCTGTTAAACATACTGGACAACCTACTGTCATCCTGGCGAAGACAGTAAAAGGTTACGGTATGGGAGAAGCGGGTGAAGGACAAAACATAAGTCATCAACAAAAGAAGATGGGGGAAGATGCGCTATTGGCATTTCGTGATCGATTTAATATCCCATTAAGTGATGAACAGGTTGCTGAAGCAGCCTTCTATAAACCGGATGATGATAGTCCGGAGTTGCAGTACATGCACAAACGCCGTGAAGAATTAGGTGGCTTTTTATTGACCAGTCGCCCTAAGGACACTCAGCCCAAAGTACCTGACATCAGTATCCACGAAAAACTCCTGCAAGGAACAGATGGCAGAGAAATTTCCACCACCATGGCTTTTGTTCGCATCCTGAATGGACTGATTAAAGACAAGCCGTTTGGTAAGTTTATTGTCCCGATAGTACCCGATGAGGCACGCACCTTTGGTATGGAGGGTATGTTCCGCCAGCTTGGTATCTACTCTTCGGTTGGACAGCTTTACGAACCTATGGACAGCGATCAGGTGATGTACTATCGCGAAGACAAAAAAGGTCAGATTCTGGAAGAAGGTATCAATGAAGCTGGTGCCTTCTCATCATGGATCGCTGCGGCAACCGCCTACAAATATCATGGCGTACAGATGATTCCGTTTTATATCTACTATTCCATGTTTGGATTTCAACGTATTGGTGATCTGGCGTGGGCAGCAGGTGATCTTCGCTCCCGTGGTTTCCTGCTTGGCGGCACTGCCGGTCGAACTACCCTTGCAGGTGAAGGTCTGCAACATCAGGATGGTCATAGCCACCTGAATGCATCAACAATCCCCAATTGTATTTCTTATGACCCGACATATGCCTATGAATTGGCAGTGATCATTCATGATGGTCTGAAACGCATGTATGAGAATCAGGAGGATATTTATTACTACCTGACAGTGATGAATGAAAACTATGAACATGCCGCAATGCCCAAAGGCGTTGAAGAAGGCATTCTCAAAGGTATGTACATACTTCGCAAAGGTGGTAAAAAGAAACTGAAAGTGCAGCTTCTTGGTTCCGGTACGATATTGCGTGAAATAATTGCTGGAGCGGATTTACTCAAGGAAGATTTCGGCGTCGATGCGGATATCTGGAGCGTTACCAGTTTTAATGAGTTAAGACGAGAAGGTCTGGATGTAGAACGCTGGAACCTCCTGCATCCGGATAAAAAACCAAAAGAAAGTTATGTAACGAAGTGCTTGAAGGGACATGCAGGTCCGGTTATTGCGGCAACGGATTATATGAAAATTTACGCCGACCAGATCCGAAGTTTCATTCCCTCTCGTTATGAAGTGCTAGGCACTGATGGATATGGTCGAAGCGATACTCGCGAGAAACTACGCGAATTTTTTGAAGTTAATCGTTACTACGTTTGTATTATGGCACTCAAGTCACTTGCCGATGAAGGTCAGCTTCCGATTGAAAAAGTAAATGAAGCCATCAAGAAATACAGTATCAATCCCGACAAACCCAATCCGGTAACTGTTTAACAATGAGCACGGAAAGAGAAATATTACTTCCTGATATCGGTGACTTCGACAGCGTCGAAGTCATTGATATAGCTGTTAAGCCTGGCGATAAGGTCAATATAGAAGATACTTTAATTACACTGGAAAGCGATAAGGCCACCATGGATATTCCCAGTCCTGCCGTGGGAATTGTTAAAGAAATAAAGCTCAGTGTTGGTGATCAGGTAAACGAAAAAGCGCTTATATTAATATTGACCGAATCAGGTGATGCAGAGAAACCCGACGAGGTCTTACCATCAAGCGATGAAACGCCAACTAAAAAGACAGCTGCGGTCGAAGAGAAAAGCAATATCCAGGAACAGGAAGTTGTCGTACCTGACATTGGTGACTTCGAAAGTGTTGAAGTCATAGACGTAGTAGTAAAAGCTGGCGATGAGGTAGAAATGGAATCTACTCTGATTACTGTTGAAAGCGACAAAGCCACTATGGATATTCCTTCACCTGCTGTTGGGAAAGTCAAACAGGTTAATGTTAAAAATGGAGATAAAATTGCCCAGGGAAGTTCAATTCTGATTCTTGAAACATCGAAGACAGAAACTGCTGCCAGTCCTGCAAAAAGCGACAAACAGAAGCCGGTAAAATCAGTTGTACCCGAAGAAAAGGCAGCTGAAGCAGCTAAGATCCAACCACCGCAGGCACCGGCAACACCAACAAGTTCAGAAACAGTAGGTTCCAGTCAATCCGCCAAAGCTCATGCCAGTCCTGCCATTAGAAAATTTGCACGCGAACTGGGTGTCGATTTGGGATTAGTTCGAGGAAGTGGCACTAAGGGTCGTATATTGAAAGACGATGTTAAATCTTTCACCAAGGCGGTTATGTCCAGTGAACGGGTATTCGAAAAATCCGGTGGCTTTTCGCTACCAGAAATACCACCAGTGGATTTTTCCAAGTTCGGACCTGTGGAAACCTTACCTCTGTCGCGTTTAAAACGCCTGGGTGGTCAAAATCTGCACCGTAGCTGGATCAATGTACCGCATGTAACCCAGTTTGATGAGGCAGACATTTCTGAACTTGAATCTTTTCGTAAATCAAAATCTGATGCTGCTGCAAAAGAAGGCGTGAAACTGACTCCGCTTACATTCTTTATCAAAGCTGTTGTGGTCGCTCTGAAAAAATACCCCAATTTCAATGCCTCTCTCAGCCCCGACGGAGAGAACCTTATTATGAAAAATTATTTTCATATAGGCATTGCTGTAAATACTGACCAGGGATTGATGGTGCCCGTTGTCAGAGATGCCGATCAAAAAGGCATTTACGACCTCGCCAGGGAACTTGCAGAACTTGCACAAAAAGCCAGGGACAAAAAACTGTCACCATCTCAAATGCAAGGAGGCTGCTTTACTATATCCAGTCTTGGTCATATTGGCGGTACCGGTTTTACCCCCATCGTCAATACACCTGAAGTAGCTATACTCGGAATTTCACGCTCTACTATGAAGCCAGTTTATGAAAATGGTGAATTTGTTCCGCGCCTGATATTGCCGTTTTCATTATCCTATGACCACCGTGTCATTGATGGAGTGGCCGCTGCTGAATTCACCCGATATCTTGGCGCCGTATTGAGTGACATTCGCGACATTCTTCTATAATCGGGGACAAACCACGGTTTTCGAAATCATGATCTGTCTTCGATTAAGAATTAGATATGCATCAGCAAACATTACCTTCTGTTAAAGCCCGCTTCTCTATCAATGTAGTAGAGAATAGTAATTCCGAATTGTTGTTGCTTAAACGAAGCAAAGCGTCGAAATTCGGCCCTGGGTTATGGGGATTCCCTGCCGGACACATTGACCCCGGTGAGTCACCTGAAGAATGTGCCTTACGAGAACTTGAAGAAGAAATCGGCCCTGTTTTTACTGTTGAAGATTTATCATCAATGGGTCCGGTGCGGGATAGTTACTACGGAGGTATATACGAAATTAATCTCTTTCATCGCCGCTGGCTTGACGGAGATGTAAAGCTGAATCATGAACACACAGCCTATGCCTGGGTGAAACGTGAGGAATATAAAGACTACCCCGTCATGGATGGTATTGATGAAGATATTCGATACTTCAATATATGGCCGTCTAAATTTTTGAACACTGATCGCTTACCAGACAAAATTTGTTCGTAAGTTTAATTTAAAGCTACAAAGCGTTCTGTTAGAGACCTTTAACACACATCACCGGAACATCTGCATTTCGTAATACACTTTCGGCGACACTACCCATCATCAAATGTGCAACACCTGTACGACCATGGGTGCCCATCACGATCATATCTGCATGGACTTCCTTAACCATCTTGCTGATTTGCGAAACCGGATCACCATGGACGAGGGATTTCGATATTTCCAGCCCCTCTCCATGTTCCTCAATAAGTTTATCGAGACTATCATTCGCTGCTTTTTCTTCCGCGGCTTCTATCTCATCCATATTGATTTTGCCACTTTCAGGAATGCTTGAAGGATGCATTTGTACAATATGTACAGCATGCAAACTGGCACCCAGACCCTTCGCCAGACCGACAGCAGCAAAAAAAGCCCTGTTTGATACATCTGAAAAATCTATCGGTACCAATATGCTCTTGAATTCACTCATTCTACTTCTCTCAGTATTCTATTTTCATTTGTTACAACCCTAACTTGGGACAGTAGAATATTTGTTGATATTAGTCAATTAAGTAGTGTTAATATTGAGTGCTATAAACCGTCAGGTCTTATGCAATAACAATATGATCATCAAACAAATCTATTATTTTAAATTAATGATTAATTAATAAAACAAGCTATGTCCGTCAAGCTCAATTTTGAAACTTTTGGAGCAGGAAGACCTGTAATAGTTTTGCATGGTCTATTCGGATCGGCGCGTAACTGGCGCAGTATTGCCAAACAACTGTCGGAAACCCATCAGGTTTTCACAATTGATTTGCGTAATCATGGTGAATCCGATCATTCAGACTCAATGTATTACATGGAAATGATGGAGGATATTAAACAATTCCTGCATGACAAACATTTGCGTAAAGTTTCTTTAATCGGTCACAGTCTGGGTGGAAAAATTGCCATGACCTTCGCGTTGAATTATCCGGAAATGCTGGAGAAGCTAATTGTGCTCGATATTGCACCTGTCCGGTATGACAATAATTTCGAACTCTTGGTTGATGCGATGTTGTCTCTCGATTTGGCTGATATCAGTAGCCGTAATCAGGCTAATGATATATTAAGAAGCCGTATCGAAGATGGCGGGGTTCGATTATTCCTGTTACAGAACCTGTTTCGTAATTCAGATGGTTTTCAATGGCGTATTAATCTAGCTGCAATAAAAAAAGCACTGCCAGATATAGGTGCATTTCCTACCTTCACCCGAAGCTCTGAACACAACGGACCGACTCTTTTTCTCGGCGGTGACAGATCGGATTACATAGGACCGGAACACCACGAAGATATATTTTCTTTCTTCCCTACAGCCGAAATTTCTACAATTACTGATGCCGAGCACTGGTTACATGCCGATCAGCCACAACAGGTACTGGAAGAAATTGGCCGGTTTCTGGGTAAATAAGTCAGTAAAGCCTGTCAGTATTGCTTCACGATGTCAGAGTGTGCAGTTACAATGTGCGCCTTTTTAAATAGCCCGGAACGTAAAGAATGTCAGCAACACAAATAAATAAGGTAGTACTTGCCTACTCTGGAGGTCTGGACACTTCAGTTATCCTCAAGTGGTTACAGGATCAGTACAATTGCGAAGTTGTCACTTTTACAGCCGACATCGGCCAGGGCGAAGAAGTCGACCCTGCCAGACTTAAAGCCGAAAAGATGGGTGTAAAAGAGATCTATATAGAAGATCTGACGGAAGAGTTTGTGCGCGACTTCGTTTTTCCAATGTTTCGCGCAAATACCATTTACGAAGGAGAGTATCTGCTCGGAACTGCCATCGCCAGACCTCTTATCGCCAAACGTCTGATTGAGATAGCAAAAGAAACGGGTGCCGATGCCATTTCCCATGGTGCGACTGGAAAAGGAAATGACCAGGTGCGTTTCGAACTTGGTGCCTATGCCCTGAACCCTGAAATTAAAATAATCGCTCCCTGGCGTGATTGGGATTTGAGCTCTCGGGAAAAGTTACTGGCTTACGCCGCAGAACACGAGATCCAGATTGAAGCAAAGAAAGGTGGTGGTTCACCCTATTCTATGGATGCAAACTTGTTACATATTTCATATGAAGGAGGTGAACTGGAAGATCCATGGTGCGCGCCCAATGATGATATGTGGTTGTGGTCAGTATCTCCAGAAGATGCACCAGATCAGGACGAAACGATTGAGATAGATTTTGAAAAAGGTGATGCGGTTGCCATTAATGGGGAAAAGATGTCGCCTGCCATGCTATTGAAAACGCTGAATCAGATAGGTGGGATTCACGGAATTGGACGCACCGATATAGTCGAAAACCGCTATGTTGGCATGAAGTCGCGTGGCTGTTATGAGACACCCGGTGGCACAATTCTGCTAAAAGCTCATCGTGCCATTGAGTCCATCACACTGGATCGGGAAATGGCACACATGAAGGACGATTTAATGCCACGCTATGCGGGACTAATTTACAATGGATACTGGTGGAGTCCGGAACGAGAGGCCTTACAGACTCTGATCGACAAAACTCAGGATCGTGTCAACGGTTCTGCCCGCCTGAAACTTTACAAGGGTAATGTCATTGTTAATGGCAGGAAATCAGAATCAGATAGTTTGTTTGATGAATCAATCGCTACTTTTGAAGACGATGATGGTGCCTACAACCAAAAAGATGCCGAAGGCTTTATCAAGCTCAATGCATTACGCTTGAAAGTACAAAACCGGCGCAAATAAGTAACGCTTCCGGGTGATGTAAAATTAATATCCCGTTGATTGATTTTATCTCACCCCGGAAGGAACCTAGGCAGGCTCCAGTTTCAGTCTGCGAATAAGCTGATTCATACTGCTCGTCTGAAAAATCAGTGTGAAAAGCACTACCCCATAGGCAATGGACTGAACTGTAAACCAGGATTCCAGCATTAATGGTAGCGAAAGTGCCAGAGCAATAGTAACGGTGCCACGCACCCCTCCCCAGCTTAAAATCACCTGATGCTTCAGAGGTATTGATTCAAAAACAGCTAATTTACTAAATAATGAAAGTAGCACAAAGACAATGGATACTCGCCCGACAATGACAGCCATTATTCCTATTAACATCGCCAGCCACTGCTCGCTGAACATGCCTGGGGTGATTGTGACACCGGCAAAAAGAAATATGAGTAATTCAGTTGTATGTGCTGAACTCTCCCATACTTCGTTCATAATATTTTTACTCTGTTGGTCTTCAATTTGAGTATTAAATTTAGCGAACAACAAACCTGCTGTCAGAACCGCCATCACGCCTGAAAAATGAAACAGATGATCTGCAACGATATACGCACCATATGCAGTTAAAAACGAAATCAGAACACGGGAATAGGTATTGCGAGAATTTTTCAGAGCCATCCAGGCAATAGTGCCAACAACGATACCAACTGTAATACCACCAAAGAAGACCAGTGAGAACTGAATAAACGCTGCCTGCCATGTAGGCATAACTTCAACACCGGTTGCCACAGCCAACAGCAAGGAGAAAAATACGACTGCAGTCGCATCGTTAAACAGACTTTCTCCTTCCAGAAGCGTTTTCAGACTCTCAGGAGCATTCGACTTTTCCAACAAGGCTACAACTGCAGACGGGTCTGTAGCAGATAATAATACACCTGCAATTAAGGCAGTGATCCAGGGAAAGCCAGTTGGGTGACCGATCACCAAATATAAAATAGACGCTGTTATCAAGGCTGCAATCAGCATAAAAGGTAGCGCCAACAAAAAGACAGGCAAAGCTCTTTTGCATAACTCCTGAAAATCCAGTTTAAGAGCAGACTGGAAAATTAGTACAGGTAAAAACACATAAAAGATAATGAACTGAAAATTATCCCAGCGAATACCGGTATCGATTGCAAAAACTTTTGTTACTATCTCCGATCCGATAAAACCAAGCAGAATAAGTACAATGCTAAAGGGGACACGTAATTTTTCTGCAAGCGGCTCCAATATCACTGCTACAAATAACAACCCCATGAAAAACAAGACTGCTTGTGACGTTAACATTCGTCCGGTCCAGGTTTCGATTTTTTATTATAAAGAAACGATTAAATATCAATTAATTCTTTCTGAATTTTTTCTCTATCCAGTAATCGAGGCTGACGAATTTGCCGCCACCGAGAAAAAACAAAGCCAGCAGCATGACAAAATAAGTAGCTGCCCATTCGATACCGTTATTGGAGACGAGGAAACTGCCATGCTCTGTTAACCAGTCAATGTTTCCATGTTCTTCCAGTATATCTTTCGCTCTGGATAGTCTGTCCAGTGCATCGCCAGCATGTTCAGATGCAAAGGGACTTTTCAGATCATGTACTGCCTGCCAGCCGTTTTGCCAATGTACAGTAGCCATGGCAACAAGCATCGTTACCATTAAAGGCACGGATATCCATCGAGTACCTAAGCCCAGAGCCAGTAAAATGGCACCAAAATATTCAGCGCCCCAGGCCATGTAAGCATTTAACGCCGGTAATGGCAGACCCAAACCCCATTCCGCATTACCAAACCATTCAATAATTGGGTCTAGTGAACTGTCTTTATCAAAAGGGTTCCACTTGTTATTGGCGGCCAGCCAGAAAACAGGTACCAGATAAGCTCTTAATAACAATGAGCCAATCAGGTCAGCTGAGTTACGAACTTTATCAAGGATATCCTGTGCAGTATTGGCGAGTGTGACGATTGCGTTCATGCTTCCCCCCTAAATTATTATCTTCATAATTTGCCTATTAACACCAGTGTACTGGTTAGTTTACTTCGACCCATCATTGAATAAAGAGTTTCAATATCAATCTGCAATTCAGGCCTATGGGCTTATTTCCTTATCAGGATGCAATTCGTTCATGGCAATTGAGAGTCCATTGGCCGTAACTATCCTTGCGTGATAACGCCGCAACTGTCGCGGTCTTTTCACACCACAGGAATAGGCCAATGTGCCCACCTCTTTTTGCATATTTTTCGCATAATGCATGACCCTGAGCGCCTTATTTTCTGGCACCAGCCCTCGTTGAAGTTTCCTGTCATGGGTCGTAATTCCCGTCGGACAGGTATTCTTATTACATTGCAGAGCCTGGATACAACCCAACGCAAACATAAAACCACGAGCGGATGTAACAAAATCAACACCAACACATAATGCCCAGGCTACATCCGTAGGTGTTATCAATTTACCTGATGCGATAACTTTTACACGATCACGCAATCCGTATTCAATAAGCTTATCAATAACCATTGGTAAGCTTTCCCGTAAAGGTAAGCCCATATCATCCATCAATGGCATAGGTGCAGCACCAGTCCCGCCATCGGCACTGTCAATCGTAATGAAATCCGGTGCTGATGCGATACCAATTTCATTTATTTCCTGAAATAGATTGTCGAGCCAGCCATAGGCTCCTATGACCACTTTAAAACCTACCGGTTTTCCTGTGACGGTTCGAATATGATCAATCATATTCAACAGTTCTTCATTACTGTCGATATCCGGATGCCGGTTTGGACTGATGGAATCCTGCCCTGCCGGGATACCTCGTATGCGGGCGATTTCTTCTGTTACCTTGCCGCCGGGAAGTATGCCGCCTTTACCCGGTTTAGCTCCCTGACTAAGCTTGATTTCAAACATCTTCACCTGCTCATGCGCGGCAACTTCGCGTAACTTTTCATCATCAAGATTGCCCTCATCATCGCGCACCCCGTATTTCGCAGTACCTATCTGGTAAACAATATCTGCGCCTCCCTCCAGATGATATGGTGATAAGCCACCTTCCCCTGTGTTCATCCATGAACCAGCCATTCTCGCGCCATTAGACAGAGCCAGTACAGCGGGTTTTGAAATTGCGCCAAAACTCATTCCTGAAATATTGAAAAACGAAGACTGGGTATAGGGATTCGGACAATCGGAACCGATGGTAACTTTTTCGGGTTCAACTGCATCCTTACCCAATGTAGGAAAAGGACAATTAACAAATAATACAGTCCCGGCCGGGCGCAAATCGCGACTGGAACCGAAAGCCACTGTGTTGTCGAGATTCTTTGCCGCTCTATATGCCCAGGAACGCTGCGCCCTGTTGAAAGGTAATTCCTCTCGATCCATGGCAAAGAAATACTGCCGGAAAAACTCTCCCAGATGTTCAAATAAATAGCGAAAATGTCCAACTACCGGATAGTTTCGACGAATAGCCTGCTTTGTTTGGGTTACATCGAGAATGAATACTACAATAATTATCAGTACAGCCAGGCCGGCAAGAAAAATAAACAATGCCGTCATAATCTCCATCGCAGCCAACAGATAATTCTGCGCGCTCTCAATATCCATAAATTACCCCCACTAATTAACGATAAGATTACAACATGCGAGTTTTAACTTACTCACTTTATTTTTAAGTTGACCGGGTCAGCTAATAATGTCCCTGTCTGCCAGCTTTTGTTGATCAGTTTCTTTGAGTGCCAAGAAGAATATCTTTATCACGCATTGTCTGCAGAATATCGAGTCCACCATCGATTACTGTCTGCGGATTTGGATGCTGAATTTCTTTTGCAATTTCTTCGAGCATAAGTAATCCAGAGCTTGTTTTGTCAGATTGCAGGTATTCAATAAGCCTGGCAGAAACAGGATTAAGTTCCTGAAAACCCACATCATCGTTACGATCCCGATAAACAATCAAATAGCTTGGCTGCTCCGGCGGCTCTTCAGGCAAATAGTCCGGTGAGATCTTATGCACGGGATACTGATAGGCAAAGGGCCAGGCTAAAGGACTCAGAACCGGTACACCCTCTAGTAAATCTCCTTCTGCATCGATGCCCTGCATGTCAATGTCTCGAGTATCAATGGAAATTGCTAACTCAAGCCATTCATAGTGGGCCAGTTCTTTTGTAAACGGAAAATCTTC
>JABHFC010000162.1 GCA_018676275.1 Gammaproteobacteria bacterium
AGCACCTGTGCCTGCTTGTTCAACACCCACACTCTTCGACCTTCAAGCTGTCCCAGACTGGTTATGATTTGACGAATCTCCCTGGAAGACTGCAATAATCGACCCGGCATCGTTGCTGTCTTGTTACCATTAGTACCCAGTTTAACGACATCATCACCATCGTTATCCGTCACTACAAAGCCAAGACGATCTCCGATCAGACTGATGGGGATAGCAATTTCAAGATTGTAACCTTCCTCCGAGGTCTGCCATTCACCACTTATATTTGTGACGTATTCAATTGTTTTATATTCATCCTGAAATTCATCCCATGAAGTTTGAGATGTAAAGGGACGTATCTTGCCGGGTGCTGCAGGCGAGAAATAGTAACGCTCCAGTTGACCATTACGATCTGTCATTACCAGCATAACATTATCGTTATTGGTGGAATCAGTTTGTTCTGCCTTTTGATAGCTAAGCTTGTTATCTTTTACCTGTATCAGGACATATAGCGTTTGCTGATAACGACTGACAATCAATTTAAAAGACAGCGATTCTTCTGAACCTGCCTCTGCCGTCGATTGAAAGATGTCAGACCAGGCTATGTAGGCTTTCCAGTCTGCGACATAACCATCAGGTTGTACCGGGTGAGACATTTCATGAACATAAAGAGTCTCGCCGGGATTATCATTGTGTATTTGAAACAGTCCGTCGCGCTCATGTAAAGGTCCGGCTGTGGCTTTTGCGGCATCGACCAGCGAAACATCCAGAGCATCACGCAGATACCTTTCCAGTTCTCTTAAATACTCGAATCCAATATAGGGAATACTCAGAATAACAACCGATAAAAGCAGTAACTTTGCCCTGATGGTAAATTTGAATGAAGAAGCAGATGACATAGCTTGACAATATTTCAGAATTGAAACTATTTCTTATTCCAACGGTATCCCATACCGTAAATGGTTTCTATGCAATCGAAATTTGAATCCACCTGTTCAAATTTTCTGCGAACTCGTTTGATGTGCGAGGTTACAGTTCCATCATCAACAAATATATTTGCATCCTGCATAAGTTGATCGCGGTTTTTCACATGACCAGGTATCTTCGCAATAGAATGCAACATCCAGAATTCAGTCAGCGTTAATTCGATTTTATTGCTCTTCCATTCAACACGCATACTATTGATATCAATACTCAGTTTGCCCACCCGATGAAGATCATCTTTACCTTCATCGGATTGCAGCGCTTCTATGCGGCGAAATAATGCAGTTACCCGCGCCAGCACCTGGGCGATGGAAATATCCTTGGTCAGATAGTCATCCGCACCAAGGCGTAGACCGGAAATTGTATCCAGATCAGAGTCTCGGGCACTCAAAAACATTATCGGCACGGACGACGACATGCCACGTAATTCCCGACACAGCTCAAAGCCCCCTTCCACATCATCTCCCAGACCAATATCAATGATGGCAAGATCCGGAAGCTGTTGTTTGAATGCTTTTAACGCAGAATCCCTGTTGCTATAGCTAAGCACCTCATATCCATGTTTTACCAATGCATCGCTATAGTTTTCTCTAATAGCTGTTTCATCCTCAATCAGTGCCACCTGTTTTGCCATCTACATTTCCTCTTCGTGCTCAACTGTCTTGCGATACTGTAAAGCAATCCCTGTACGAATAAAGAGTGCAAGGGACGATTTCCATTTTTTCGCCACAATTCATCGCTGAATCTCCCACATTGATACCCATCGATGCCATATACAAGGGCTTAAATGTCAATCAGCAAACCCATTAACCCTTATGTGGAGACCCATCATGATAAAAATCGTTCTTTTATTCCTGAGCAGTTTATGTTTATTCAATATCGCTGTACATGCCAACCCTCTCACTGCACGAAACACCGCTGCTGATCATAAAGAAGAAGCAGGTCTTGGTATGGGGGCAATTATCGGTGGTCTTATAGCAGGTCCTCCGGGAGCAATTATTGGCGCTGCAGGTGGTGCCTGGTTTGGCAACAAGCAGGAAAAGAAGGACAGCAAACTCACTTTGCTTGAGCAAAGGTTAATAGAAAAACAGGCTGAACTTGCCTACCTGCAAAATGAATTCACCGGTTTACAAAGTACGCTTGGACAAAAACTTCAAAAGGTCAAAACTGAAAAAAGATTTGGCGCACTTGAAGATTTAAGTCGCGGCGTCTCATTAACCGTTTACTTTCGTACCAACAGTGCTGAAATTGACGCAGAGATTATTCCCAGAATAACTAAACTTGCTACCTTCGTAAAAGAGTTCCCGGAAATCCAGTTACAAATCGAAGCACACGCTGACCGTCGTGGTCACAGCAATTACAACAAGCAACTTAGTAAACAACGTGCTCAGGTTATCAGTCAGGAATTGATTCGTGCAGGTCTGGATTCAACTCGTATTCACGCTCATGCCTACGGTGAATCTGAAGCGCTTTCTGCTATAGGTGATGATGAAGGCTATGTTTTCGATCGACGAGTAAATATTCATCTGACCCTGAATACAGAAATATAAATTAGTTTCTTTTAGCTTAGGGAGAACGCTATGCAGGCACGTCCATCGTTTATAAAAACAGTGAATCAATGTGTAAAAGAAAGTATTCGCATCGGATTGTTGTTTAATCTGCTACTGGCATTTCTGGTACTGGCATTAACAAGCTTTGCCCAGGCAAATGTCACAGAAGAAGTTACTGACACAAGCTATGTTCGACACCCATCTGAAATGAAGCAGGGAAGCCTTCTGTTTAAAGATGATAATAAATATCAGAACGCACCCGTTCTGTACACGGACGTACAAATAAGCGTCACCGGCATGATCGCCAGGACAAAGGTAAAACAGGCATTTCGTAATGCATCCGCCGACTGGAAAGAAGCTGTTTATGTTTTCCCTTTACCTGAAACTGCCGCGGTTGATCACATGCGTATGCATATTGGTGAACGAATTATTGAAGGTCAAATAAAAGAGAAAAACATTGCTAAAAAACAATACAAGGCAGCGCGTAAAGCAGGTAAGAAGGCCAGCCTTATTGAGCAGGAACGGCCTAATATTTTTACCACATCATTGGCAAACATTGGTCCGAATGAAACCATTGTTGTTGAAATTGAATATCAGCAAATCATCAAGTATGACCTTGGTGAATTCAGTCTCCGCTTTCCCAGCGTTGTAGCGCCGCGTTATATACCGGGAAATAAGAATGTTAAGGGTTTCGCTGGTACAGGTTGGGCCACAAATACCAATGAGGTTGCGGACGCATCTAGAATTACGCCACCGGTTCTGAATCCGGAATTGGGGAAAATAAACCCACTGTCCATACACATCGACCTTGATGCCGGAATTGAACTGATAGACATCAACAGTCCCTATCACCCGATAGAGGTGGTGCAACAATCACGCAAGACTGATTACACAATTCGATTAAAAGAAAGCACGATTCCTGCAGATCGGGATTTTGTTCTTAACTGGAAGGCTTCTGAAAAAAATACACCCCAGGCAGCCTTTTTCAAAGAAAGTAAAAATGGGAGTGATTATGGCTTGCTAATGATTGTCCCACCAAAAAATGAACGGGGCGCTATCCTCAATCGTGAACTCATTTTTGTAATTGACACCTCGGGTTCGATGGCTGGTACTTCTATCGCTCAGGCAAAATCGGCGTTGCAATTAGCACTGTCTCGTCTGCAGAGTGGAGACCGTTTCAATATTATTCAGTTCAACTCCTATACATCACAACTTTTTCCCCAACCTGTCGCAGTAAGTGGTCGAGCCATGCAACAAGCTCGCAATTACGTCAATAGCTTAAGTGCGGATGGCGGAACAGAAATGGCTTCGGCAATTCGTGCTGCTCTTATTAATCAATCCAACGATCTGGATATTCGTCAGGTGGTTTTCCTTACCGACGGTAGTGTCGGCAATGAAGATGCTCTATTTAGCCAGGTTGAACAATTTTTAGGGAGCAGTCGTCTATTTACCATTGGTATCGGCTCAGCACCTAACTCTCACTTCATGAATCGTGCCGCAAAATTTGGTCGTGGTACACACACTTACATCGGCAATATTGCCGAAGTTCAAAAAAAGATGGGGAAGCTATTCAGTAAACTGGAAAGCCCTGTATTAAGTGATATCAGTTTGAAGCTGCCCGCTAATCGGGCAACTGAAATATGGCCGCAAAAAATTCCGGATTTGTATCTGGGTGAACCACTTTTAATCAGTATTAAGAGTACCTCCCTGCCCGACAAGATTGAAGTAAACGGCAACATTGCGGATGCCGCCTGGCGTACGACTCTATCACTTCGTGGTGGTCAGGAAAGAGTTGGAATAAGTACTTTGTGGGCAAGAAGAAAAATTTCAGCATTGATGGATCAACGCTTACATGGCTCCGAACAAAAACTTGTTGAACAGGCAATTGTTAGCACAGCTCTGGAACACCACCTCGTTAGCAAGTTTACCAGCCTGCTGGCAGTCGATGTTACGCCAAGTCGTAAACGCGAAGAGTTGCTGAAGAAACATGCCTTGCCTGTCAATCTACCGGCTGGCTGGAAGCACAAAAAAGTATTTGCTGCCATGCCGAAAACAGCTACACCGGCAACACTTTATTTCATCATTGGGCTGATTTTTCTACTGCTCAGTTTCTTTTCACGGAGCCCAGGATCTCTGACCTCCAATGTTTAGGAAAACAATTGTCACCATCACCCTCCTCCTTTGTGGCTTGTGGTTTATAGGAAACGGCAGCTATATCCACGCCAAGGCAATTCTGGCACAACTTCTCCTCGAGGCAGCATGGACAGAAACACTCAATGGTCGAAAGGAGGTGAAACCCTGGCCCTGGGCAGATACCTGGCCTGTCAGCCGCCTCACTGTGCCTCGTCTTGGTATAAGTCGCATTGTCCTGGCCGGAGCCAACGGTTCTGCACTGGCCTTCGGTCCAGGACACCTTTTTAAGTCTGCATCCCCCGGGGATAAGGGCAATATCGTCATTGCTGGCCATCGCGATACTCATTTCAGTTTTCTCCGCGACCTGAAAATAGGTGACAGTCTGGAAATACAAATGGTGAATTCAAAAACACTGATTTACCAGATTACCGATACCACGATAGTAGATGAAAACGATACTGAGTTTCTTGTCTCGGACGATGAACGACTACTCACCCTGATTACATGCTACCCATTTGATGCCATAGAAACCGGGGGTCCACAACGCTACCTGGTGATTGCCAAATATAAAATCGAACGAACATTTATATAGAAGACAAAAAAACATGCATACATTACTAAAAACGCACTCAGAAGACCCCTTGTCCAATTTTGTTCTGGCTGATAAAGCAGAGCGTCCCGCCATTACACCCACAGGTATTTCTGCAAGACTGAGACAAAAACTTTTATGCATGCACGTAAGTAGTTTTGACTGGGAGCTTGGCGGATTGCAATCTCCGATTAAATTTCTTGACAGAGATAGCATTGAATACTCCCTGACGCAGGCTGCCTTGCATGACAAAAATGAAGAACGGATGGCAAGCCTGAGCTTAATCAATGGTATGGGTTTACTGGATTCGGTTAATGGAGGTATTTACCAATTTGCGACACAAAACTGTTGGCACCAGTCTCATTTCTCCAAGACGATGGCTGCACAGGCTGGTTCTCTGCGACTGTATTCCCTTGCCTATGCCTTGTTGAAGGATCATGCTTTTCTGAAAACGGCACGTAGTATTTGTGATTACTTACATGATGAATTACTAACACCGGAAGGTGTATTTCGATCTGTAGTAACAAACTCAGTTGTCTACATGGACAAACCCAGATCTGACACTAATAGCTATGCTACACAAATTCAAACCCGTGAAAATGGCTGGGCAATAGAAGCCCTGGCCACTCTCTACGAATTTGCTGAAGAATCTTTTGCATTAGACATGGCTAAACAGGCAGCGGACTGGATATTGTCAGAACATGCGCTATACAAAGGCGGATTTATGTCTGATGGCTGTGCTCACACTTGTTTACGCCTGTCTGATAATTTGGCAATGGCGCGTGCTTTTCTACAGTTATACAGAACAACAACTGATAGTCGATATCTGGATCTGGCAGATGAGACAGCTGAATTTATTTGCTCACACTTTTTCAATCCCGAAGCTGGCTTTAATTCAGATGTCGATAAAGTACGCGCTACCTTGCGTGGGCCACAAATAGACGAAAACATTTGTGCAAGTCGCTTTTTCAATCTATTACGATATTACACGGATAAAACCGAATACCTTGAAATGGCAAGACATGGCCTGAGCTATCTGGCTATACCGCAGGTGGCCACTTCACGCATGGAAGAAGCCGGTATTTTACTTCTCGATGAAGAACTTTCCACTACGCCACTAAAAATTGTCATTGTGGGTGATAATAATGACAGGAAGGCTGGCAAACTTTTCCAGACCGCATTGCGTACTTTTGGCTGGTACAAGGTCGTTCAGTGGCATCAATCCTGAAAAATTAACGATAACTAACTTTCTCCAGCTTTCAGCGTTATCATTAGGGTCTGTCTACCTTTCATCTTCGTCACTGCTGCGGCGAAATCCTGAAGTTTGCTGAATGTTCGATTTGATCAGCTGAAAAAACGTAATATACTCCGCCTTTTTTGACCACACACCGCTGTATCAAATAGTCAGTATCTCAACCTGAGGACAGAATAATGCCGGAACCAACAGTCGTTAGAGAATTAGTTACCAATTTTGCAGTCGCCGCAGCCATCCTGATTTTAGGTCTTTGGCTTGCGAAACGCCTGAAAAACCTTATGTCGAAAGTGATGATAAAACGTGGCGTTGACGCCATGCTTGCCTCATTTATGAGCAGCATCGCCTATATCCTGGCTGCTGCATTCATCGTAATCGCCGCACTCGGTCATTTGGGTATTCAGACAACATCCCTGGTTGCCATCATCGGTGCTGCCGGTCTGGCAATCGGTCTGGCCTTACAGGGCTCACTTGCCAATTTCGCTTCGGGCGTCATGATTATCGCGTTCCGTCCATTTAAAGTGGGCGATTTTGTCGAAGCCGGTGGTGCGGTCGGTGTAGTTGAAGGAATTCAGATATTTTCGACACAAATGAAGACCGGAGATAACAAAACAATCATCATACCCAATGCCAATATCACCAATAGTAATATCACCAACTATTCAACAAAAGATACACGTCGAGTAGACCTGGTTTTTGGTATTGGTTACGACGACGACATCAAGAAAGCCAAACAAATTCTGGAAGATATTGTTACCAACGACGAACGCATCCTGAAAGACCCTGCACCTGTTGTCGCTGTGTCCGAACTGGCTGACAGCAGTGTTAACTTTATCGTCAGACCCTGGGTGAATGCTGCTGACTACTGGGCAGTTTACTGGGATTTAACCGAGACTGTAAAACTGGTGTTCGACAAAGAAGGTATCAGTATTCCGTATCCTCAGCAGGATGTGCATATGCATCAGGCTGCCTGATTTCTGAAGTAAACGGAACCTCTGCAGCATGCAGAGGTTCCACTCCTTTCTTATCCTGGTGGATAAGGCGCATAACCGTAATAATTTTCGTGTTCTGGCCAAAAGCGATTAGGACCAGGTAGATTACATTCAACAATTCTCTGTTGGCATAAAGTCTCTCTCCACTCATATTTATAGAAGTGTTTTTCCATTGCTGTTTTCATGGGCTTGAATGACACAACTTTTACGTAGGAATATTTTTCCTCACCAAAACCAGTGCCTGCCTGTTTTTCCTGTTCTTTCATATCTCTACTGCTCTCAGCCTTGCCAGCAACACTTGCAGGCGCATCGCTTCTTTCATTTGCATATGGAGCGCTCTTTTTCTGTCGAGAACGATATGGTCTATGTTCGTCAAAGGCAGCCACGGCAATCACCCCCATGGCTGAATGATCCTGCCACGCACCCGCATAGGAATTTTCAGCTTCTGTGAAAAAAAACTGATTCACTTTATGATTACTTGTACGCCAACCATCGTAGCTGGCAGTTTCCCAGGGATTGAGAATATACATGCGTTCATTGGAGGTGAGATTTGATTTTTGACCACTGATAATATTGCGACCATCAATCGCGATTACCAGACCTACACGCTTGTGACTCCTGTTTTGAATACGAACAGCGTAATGCTGACCATTCACCGCTTCCAGCCAGGCACGATGTGTCCTGGGCTTACCTCGTGTATCAACATCGTAAACCGGATATACACGTCCATCTTCAGCAACAACATCTATTTTTAATGCTGTTTGTCGTTGAAAAGCTGTCGCCGATGAACAAAGAGGTAAAAGTAAAATTAGATACAACAAATAATGTGATCGATAAAGCATGAGATATCTCCCGTTTTGTGTGTGTATACACTGTTAAACGGTGAGATTGGTAAACGGGGTTAAAGCAAATTCAGTTTTTTTAAAACGTGAGTAAACTTTGAACCAGCGAAAGCATGAAAGCGATCATCGGGCCGAGGATCTTGCCTAGCACCCCGGTAAATATCAGTACTATTAGTATAGGCAAGCCCCACCTTTCCAACTGCTGATATTTGATTGCCATTGAAGGACTCAGAAAAGCCGCAACAATTCGACTCCCATCCAATGGCGGCAAGGGAAGCATATTCAATGCTATCAGTACAATGTTAATGATAATTCCTACACCCGCCATCTCATTAAGTAATTGATTAAGATAAGAAGGAGATGTGGACATGCTGCTTACAAATACTAAAAACAGGCTCCAGAATATTAACATTAGTAGATTTGCAACCGGACCGGCTACTGCTACAAGTGCCATATCACGCCTTGGCTGACGCAGGTTTCTCCAGTCCACCGGTACCGGTTTGGCCCAACCAAAAGCATAGGGTGTCAAGATAATCATAATTAGTGGTAATACCACGGTACCTATCGGATCCATGTGCTTGATCGGGTTCAGCGTTAATCTGCCCAGTATCTTTGCGGTTGGATCTCCGAGTTTGCTGGCGACCCAGCCATGTGCAACCTCATGAACTGTAATAGCAAAAATTATTGGTATCGCGTAGATAACAATTTTCTGGATAAGGGGAATCTCAGACATGATTGGATTATGATAAATTTAGATAGACAACAAAGTTTTAGATCTCAGGACTGATCCTTTAGCCAGGATCTCACCTTTAGTTCAGATTCACCATCAGCGTCACTTCCAAGACTTTGGAAATCAAACATA
>JABHFC010000163.1 GCA_018676275.1 Gammaproteobacteria bacterium
AACCCAGATCTACGACTATGGTAAGTAACCACAGAAGGTCCTGGTTCGTTTGGAAGTATGAAATTATGTCCATGTTATGAAGCCCATGCTTCTGCAAGTAATTCGTATGAACGACAACGTGAATCGAAGTCATAGGTGATGCTGACAATCATTAACTCATCGACAGCGAATTTTTCTGCCATCTCCAATAGCTCGTCTTTTACTCGTTGCGCTGAGCCCTTTACAATATGTCGCGGATTGGCTTGCAATAGTGCTCTGTCATTTTCGCTATATTGGTAGTTTTCCGCTTCTTCGACACTGGGAAAACCACCTGATTCATTTTGTGTTAATAATCGTAAATACCACAGCTCTCTACTTTTATACAGACGTTCCGCTTCAGCATCTGTATTCGCACAAATAACAAACGGGCATAAACAACTATATGGTTTTTCGGCTACATCACTGCCAATGAAGTTATCACGGTAGGTAGCGAAAATATCCGAACCTATATTAGAATTAATGAAGTAGGCAAAACAATATGGCAAACCCATACTAGCCGCAAGTTTCGCGCTATCATTACTTGAACCCAACATCCAGAGTGCCGGTGGTATGTCTACCCTTGGGTATGCACGGGCTTTTTCCATGCCCGGTGTCAGCGGATCAACATCTCGCAATAAGGCATCAAGATCTCCGACCATTTGAGGAAAGTACTCCGCGCCAATCTGAGAACCATAAGCGAGCACTGAATTTATAAAGGGGTTACTCCCTGGTGCACGACCAACGCCTAAATCTACTCTACCCGGATACATTGTGGACAGCAGCTTAAAATTTTCCGCGACTTTGTAAGGGCTGTAATGAGGTAACATAACGCCACCAGAACCAATGCGTATGCTTTTCGTCTCGGCACCAAGGCGTGATAACAATACTTCCGGAGAACAACCTGCCAAACCACCTGTGGCATGATGCTCAGCTACCCAGTACCTGTAATACCCCCATTCTTCACAACACTTTGCCAGCGCCAGTGTTTCATTAATAGCATCGGCTGCGGTACCGCCCTGTCGTACAGGGGACTGATCAAGAACAGATAAAGGTATGGAGGTCATGAAATAATTATTGGATGAGTGTCTTCAGGAGTCTGTCGGACTTAGGTGTTCTACAGCGAGAAAGCCGGATTTGGCCCTAAGAAACGCAATTTTTCGTTAAAGAGAACCACTATTCGCCTCAAAATTGCGTTTCTTATGTCTCAAACCGGTCTTCCCCTCACTACGAACACCTAAGTCCGACAGACTCCTAGGGTATAATAAACCCTGAGTCCAATCACTACACGGAAAATATATAATGAGCGATTCAACATCCAGTGAAGACAAAAGTGAAATTCAGGCACTCATAGAATTTATAAGGGCAAACCCATTTCCAGAAGAACTCGACGCTGCAAAAATCGCAATTGATGAGGTTCTCGCTACTCCGACCACAGACGACATTGTCATCGAAAAACTCGAAATAGACGGCGTGCCCTGTCAAATGTTAAAACCTGTCGGAGCAGACGAAAATCGACTGATAATTTACTTACATGGCGGTGGCTACGCCATGGGATCTCTGGTTAGTCATGCCGGTCTTGCTTCAGAAATTGGCAAAGCTTCCAATTGTTACGTATTACAGGTCGATTATCGTCTTGCACCAGAACATGCTTTCCCTGCACCGATTGAAGATTCATGTACTGTGTACCGCTGGTTACTGGATAAGGGCTACGACTCAGCAAACCTGAGCCTGGTCGGTGATTCTGCTGGCGGAGGCCTTGTCATCGCCAATCTTGTTGCTCTGAGAGATGCCGGAGTCACTCTACCTGCTGCAGCCGTATGCATTTCACCCTGGACAGATTTGGCATTTACAGGAGAGAGTATTCAACAACGTCAGGAGCTTGACCCCATTGTTTCTCTTGAAATGCTGTCAGAGATGGCCGAATTGTATATGGCCGGTCAGGATCCAAAAAATCCCGGTGCCTCACCCCTTTTCGCTGATATGAAGGAACTACCACCTCTACTTATTCAGGTTGGCGAAAGCGAAATATTGTTCAGTGATTCACAACGCCTGGCTAAACAGGCAGAAGCTGATGGTGTTGATGTTGTTTTCGAAAAATGGCCTGAGATGATTCATGTATGGCATTTGTTTTATCCAATGCTCACGGAAGGTAGAACTGCCATTTCCAGAATTGGCGAATTCATACGGGAACATACCTGAGAATTGTAGTTCTTGTACATTCACTGGTTTTTGCTCCTGCAAAACCAGCATACATTACGTCCCTGTAAATAAAAAAAACCCGCCGAAGCGGGTTTTTTACTAACTGAGTTAACTAGTCAGCTCACGCAGGAACAACATCAACTGCGCTAGGACCTTTAGGTCCCTGTTCAACTTCGTAGTTAACCTGCTGGCCTTCTGCTAAAGATCTAAACCCTTCAGACTTAATCGCACTATGATGTACAAATACATCATTGCTACCATCGGAAGGAGTAATGAAACCAAAACCTTTACTGTCGTTAAACCACTTTACTGTACCTGTCGCCATGCTGCTCACCTCATCTGAAATTAATTGAACAATGTATTAGCAAGGATGAATATTACTGAATTATTACGGTAGAACATGCTGTATACACTGCAACAACTAACTCCCGAAACCACTTCAAATATTGCTAATAACTCGACCGTATACTATCTCCTGTCAAGAATCTACATTTTTTTTACAACAACTTATGAGAAATTAACAGCCTGGTTTATTTTTTTATTTAGACTTGTTTGAATGTCATCTCATTATCAATAATTTGAAATGAAACTTTTCCTGCGAGGAAATCTTTAAGTTCATTACCGATTAATTGTTCCCGCCAACCTTTAAGTAATAATGATTCACTGTCACCCTGAACAAACTTCTCCAGTTCTTTTCTGGATGCAAGAATATTTGGATGCAATTTATTTGCGTCAGCCGTTAGACGCACTATTGCAGTGAGGGCATCAACCTTGGCTTCTTGCTGAAGATTCAAAGATTTGCGAGAAGCTGTACCTTTAAGAGGAGCCGGCTCCTGTTGCTCTGCAACATCTATTAATTTTAATATTTCACTCCCGTATTTTTGGATAAAGCGATCATTCAAGCTCTTGAGTCTATTAAGATCTGCCAAGGTTTTCGGTTGTAACTGGGCAATGTCTGCGATGGCATCATCTTTTAGTAACCAGTTTCGCGGCCGATTTTCTGTGCGTGCCAAACGCTCACGCCAGGCAGCAATATGTTGCAGTGCAGATAGTTTTTTACCCTTCAATCTTTTTGCACTGCGGTTCTTCACCCAGACGGTTTCAGGATCAGGTTCATACAGGTTTGGATCACTTAAAGCGGAAAAGTCTCCGTCCAGCCAATCCAGTCGTGCATGCCCTTCCAGTTTATCTTTTAACAAGGTATAAAGCTGGCCAAGATAAATCACGTCATCAGCCGCGTATTGCAGTTGCGCCTGCTGCAATGGTCTTCGTTTCCAGTCTGTACGTGTATGCGCCTTACTGAGTTCAACCCCAAGTATTTTATTAACCAGATTCGCATATCCTAATTGTTCATCATAACCAATTAAAGGTGCCGCAATTTGTGTGTCGAAAATGGGCTCAGGAATTTTTTTCTGTAAGTTAAAAAATATCTCAAGATCCTGTCTTGCAGCATGGAATACTTTTGTTATTGAAGTGTCATATAAGAGATCAAATAGTGTCTGGATATTGCCCAGAACTATTGGATCAATAATTGCCACTAAATCTACATTAGCTACCTGTATTAAACAAAGTTCAGGATAAAATGTTTTTTCTCTTTCAAATTCGGTATCGATGGCCAGCCATGAAGAACCTTTAAACTCATTACATATTTCAACAAGGGCATCTTCATTTTCAACTAATATATAATTATTGCTCATAGTTAACTCATTTCCTGTTCCTTAGTAGGCAATACAATTACGCCCTTTGTTTTTTGCTTTATACAAAGCTTTGTCAGCGGCTTTCAGCACAACTTCTGGTTTACCCTGTTTCCCTGTAGATTCAGCTATACCAATACTGATTGTTACTGATACGCTGGCTTCTTTTCTATTTTTTGTTCGACGTCCCCGACGTTGTTGCGCTTTGCTCTTCGTCTTTGGACGCTGCGCTTCATTTCTTATGGTCATACGGTAATTTTCAATATTCTGACGTACCTGTTCCAGA
>JABHFC010000164.1 GCA_018676275.1 Gammaproteobacteria bacterium
ATTCACCGTACCAAAGTTGCTCCACGCTCGAGTATCATTCAGGTACGCATCTGGACCAGACGTTGCGTTTGTTGCCAACGTCGTTGTTACACCTGCATTCGTTGTCAATGTGCCACTACCTCGAAGGATTGCATCACTCGTACTGCCACCAAAGGTAAATGCGCTGGTGACTATAATATCACCAGCTCCTGTTACCGTGCCGCTGGTTATATTCAGGTTGGCAAAGGTATTTGTTGTTCCGTTAAAACTGATATTGTCCGCACCATCTATTGTTAATGATGTTGCATTAAAATTACTATCAATGGTTCGCGTTCCACTAAAACGTACATCGCCCGAACCACTACTTTGTGCATCAATTAAACCAGCATTAACATTAATATCTGCTCCTATGTTGATTTGGCCGCCACCGACAGAATCACTATCTGCTATTAATGTGAGATTAAGCACATCATCAATTCCAAAAGAATCAAAAATTTTATTATTGATATTGATATCGCCATGCGCACTCAATGTCAGTGTGTTATTAATACCCGTAGAATTTATATCAAGGTCTGTATTTAGATTAATATCGCCGTTCTCTGCATCAGTACCTGACGTAGTTGTTGTCACACTGACACTGGAACCACCAATCAATGCCGATTTGATGAGGTTTATTCCAAGTTGTGCACCGTCATTGGTTGATGCAAATGGGTTAGCGGAATTAATATTTGTATTCCCACCACCCGCGACAATAGCAATATCATTTGGATCAATTAGCCACTCACCACCTGTTCCATTTTCTGCAGTCAGATCAGGCGTTTTTGTTATTTGTAAATTTTCTATCGCCGAGGTTTCAACAAAGCCGCCATTACCGGACTCACTTCCTCCTTTTGCGCTAATGTCACCATGAATTTTGGCTGTCTCATCTGCCCAGACAATAACCTTACCACCGTTGCCAGTTGTAATGGCATCAGCCTTTATCTCGGTATTCTCGCCAACGAAACTGTACTCGGCATTATTTATGTTTGCGTTGTTACCCTGGTAATCACCACCAAAAAGAACTTCTCCACCGCCCGTCTCTCCCGACGCATCAATTCTGGCGCTACCCATCAGGGCGACACGCTCACCCAGGATCTCTATCCGTCCACCCTTATTACCGCCTGCACTGATTGTTGCGTCATCTGTCACCCAGGTATCAGCTCCAGCGCTCAGTACCACTCGCCCATATTCATCAATGCTTATGCTATCGGCATTGATGGAACCACTGTGCCTGATGGTGCCGGCAAACATCTTTGCCGCGCCACCGTTTGTGATGAGTTGACCAAGATTGACGACCTCGTTATCCGGTGCCTGTACGTCGAATACAATATGGTCGGAATCAAGACTAGCTATCGTGATACCCTCGCCCGCCGCAAGAATTATTTTACTGCCTTCTGTTTCTATAACCCCACTGTTCTCAATATTTGGTGCTATCAGGAAAATATCGCCGTTGGCCCCAGCCTTGATGTAACCCATGTTCTGAATAGCTCCGGCATTCTCTCCTTGAAATTTCAGGTTGCCATTAATGAAATCTTCATCTGTCATATCCAGTGTGGAAGCAATTAGACCTGCGGTATCAACAATCGAATTTTGTCCAAAGACAATACCATTTGGATTTATAACGAAAACACGACCATTTGATAGTAGCTGACCAAGAATATTCGAAGGATCCTGACCAGTGACGCGATTTAATATTGCACTGTTTGCGGAGCCCTGGATAAAACGTGTCACTTCATTTTGCTGTATTGAAAAATCCTGCCAATTGATTATGGCACCGTTGGAATTAGTTATATTCAGCGTAGTCGGATCGGGGTGATTAAATTGTACCTGCCCGCGGGTGACGTCCGCACCGGTTGGATTGGCAAAGGAAGATGTCGCAGCCAACATTCCGATAGTTATTCCTGCCAAATATTTTAGTATTGGCCCGATGCAAGCGGAGCTAGTTTTACTGGATTCCCGCCTTCGCGGGAATGACGAATTAATTAGTTTCATCATTGAACTACACACTCGAATTCGGTTTCCTCAATGACGCTATCATCGAGTATTTCGTAAAGCGTATGCAACTCCTCATTAATATTGTTTAAATAAGGATCGTTCTGCTGAAATGGTTCAATTTGTTCCAGTCGTAGTAGACGCTGTTCATCGGCAAAACCCGCTTCCCCGGCACCTAAATCAATTTCTTCGTCTTCCTTCAACAATTTGCAATGACCCTCATAACAGGCAACATAAAGACCTGACTCTCCACTGGCTTTTACAGTATCAAATAGTTTCTTGAAATCTATGTTGAGCGTGTCTGGGCGAGGTACATTAAACACCGGCGCTGAATCCAGCATTTGCTGGCCCACATTAATAGTCGAAATACGCGCAGTTTGATTCAATTCCAGGTCTTCAGAACCGGCATCATTCTCAGTACTGATAGTCCCCTGCCATACTGAAGCTATCAGTCCGCAATCTGGCATGGTTGTACAGGGTCCCAGCCACAGTAGATCAAAACCAGTACCGCGAATACCTATCGTTGCCACTGCCGTTTTAATTTTGTATTTATCAGGATTACGTTTACTCATGTAACCACTAAGCGCACGCATTCCACCTTTGGCCAGACGGAAAAATGAACTATCGCTTTCCGGATCTTCTTTTTCGTAGTTATATTTCTCGATATGAAACTGAGTTTCAGGTTTTAGCGTTACCCGACCTTGATCCCTGAAAACAAGAACCGCATAGGCGTCTTTTGCCGTCGTAATTTCATCACTTTCATAAAGCGGTGCTCCGCTTGTCAGGATACGAGTTTTCTTATCTTTCTTTTGGGCACTGACATTGCCTTTTATGAATGCAACACGACCAACAACAGAGGATTTGTTGGGGACTTTTTTGCCTGTCATTTTACTTGCTTCATTGGCGCAATCAGTTTCACACAAGCGAGCATCAAACTCAGTCCCGCGTATACCAATCGTTGCTACTGCAGTTTTAATCTTGAACGCATCAGGATCTTTTTTGCTGATTAAACCAGAAATAGAGCGCAACCCTCCTCTGAACAATCTCATGGTGGCGCTCTCTTCGCCGGCTTTATCTGCGTATTCACTTATAGTCAGAATACTGTCTGGTCGTATCGAAAGTCGTGTGCCATCGTTTAGCCTGATAACGGCAAAACTTTTGGGCGCTGTAATTATTGTATCGCTAAGATAAATCGCTGCATCTTTGCCGAGTAAGCGAACTTGCCCACCTGTAGTTTGAGCACTAACAGCACCTCTGGAAAAAACTACATCACCTATTGCCTCTTCCGCCGAAACTGCGTTCGCATAGCACAGAACTAATAACAAGGTGGACATAAGAACCGTCATGTTGAACACTGATTCATTACTGTTGATTAGTTGAGTGAAATTCATGCGCTAGCTAAAACCGGTAAAAAATACTGAGATGAGTTTTCACACCGCCTGCATTCGCAGCGCTGGCGGAATTAATTTCATGACCGTAATCAAGATTAACACTGAGTTTATTATTCCAGTGCCAACGTAAACCAAGTCCCATACTTGCAATAGAATCATTGTCAACCTGACCTGCAGGCGCATTCACTTTTTTTGTATAGCCAGTGTCTAAAAAGCCGAACATGCGCACATTGAATTTGAGCGGTGGTGTCCATGCTTCAAGTGAAAAACGCACGCCTCTATCGCCAGTGACCGCTCGTTCTTCAAAACCCCGTATTGAATTCGCACCGCCAAGGCCGAATTGTTCACCACTGATCAAAGGTTCATTAGTATATTGCCCACTCAAAATTCCTTTTATCAACCAGCCTTTAGCCAGGGAAATATTTCCACTCGAGAGGAAACGGAATGCTTCCCAGGTTTGTTTGGCACCGAGTCTGGCAGCGGCATAAGTTGGACTATTATTATCACCACCTCCACTCAAATTTCTTACATAGTTCATCTGAAAATTAAAACTCGCACGCTCCAGCCGCCATTCTCCGGAATAGGTCAGGGTTAGCGGCCGGCTACGGACATTGACACCAAGAGGAACACCCTGAAAATCAATATTGTTTTCAAATGACTTGTCATCGATACCCAATGACAATCGATGCCGGTAGTTATTCCTGTTACGGAAGGTATGCGTGTAACTTCCACCTAAAAATTCACCTGCACCACTGACATCAAACACCTGTTCAATGGTGCCACTGTCCACGTCCGATTTTGAATAATAGAAAGACAAACTTCCTGCTAATGCATACAGAGGAAAACGATAGTTTGCTCCATATTGCTTAACATCACTGAAATGTCCCGGCGAAGTTGTATAGGAAAGGGTAAATGAATCATCTCTACCCAGTAGATTCGTGTGTTGATATCCGCCAGTGACCCTGTATTCACCGGTTTCATCTGTACCAATGTTATTCAGACCGGTAAAAAACTGCCATGGGCGTTGATCTTTAACTGCCAGCTCCGCGTCCAGACTATTCGCCACGCTACTATGCTTCATACGGATGGTAACTTGTTTGGAAGGATGCTCATTAGCGACTATTAATTCTCGCGACAATTCTTTTGTATCCGGCACCGTTCCCGATTTAAGACCAGGTAGTGAAGCGATAATATTCTTCTCGGAAAAATGCTGATTGCCGCTGCTTGTTATATTGGCTAATTTGAAGGTAATTACTTCAAGCTGGATCTGGCCTTGATCAACTGTCTGCGGTGGCAGGATGACTCTGTGAAATGAATGACCTGCCTGTAGAATCGCATTTTCCAGTTCCGCCGCCGCCTCAAGAATCCCCTCCAACCCTTCATGATCGCCAAGAAAAGGCGCGACGATTGATTGTGCCAATTCATCACTAAGAGGGTTTTCACCTTTGATACTAAATTGATTCACGCTAAAGCGAACCGCAGGAAGTTCTTCCGCTGCATACAATAGTGCAGAACTGGCGAGAGAACCAAGCAATATGAGCATAACTCTCAGTATTAATACTGCTTGTCGAATGGACATTTCCCCAGATAGGTAAAGTACGCTATACCTATGTTTTTTATCGTTATTATCGAAATAATAGTATTCGCAGATGAATCTAGCATGCCTATTCCACCATTATTTTGCAATTAGCCTATTTTGAGCCTGATTAGCGAGCTTGCCTATCGTCAGATATAGTGATTTAGCATGTTCTCTCTCACTATTATTAGCTATATTCGAATAGCAAATTGCATGGCAACATGTTGCCCCAAAGTCGCCATTCGACTATGCGGAAATAGCCTTTAAATATGCAATCAAATACATCGGTACTGGTGGTGGAAGATGACACTTCCACACGCGAACGTTTTTCAAGGGTCATAAGCGGTCATCCCCAGCTGGATCTGGTCGGCGATGCTGGTGATCTGGCTACCGGAATCGAACTCTTGCATGAATTGACGCCGGATGTGCTGCTGATGGATCTTGACTTGCCCGACGGTAACGGTATGTCACTGATTGAAGAGATTGAATCGGGAGATTTAAAAACAGAAGCGATGGTCATCTCCGTTTTCGGTGACGAGCGTCACGTGATCCGTGCCATTGAAGCGGGCGCCGGCGGTTATTTACTCAAGGATGGTGGTGCAGATCAGATTACCAATGCAATTTTGCAACTTGTTGCAGGCGGCGCTCCTATCAGCCCTTCCATCGCAAAGCACCTTCTAAAACGTTTTCGCCACGATGATCTTCCAGCGACCGGGAAAACAGACGAAAGTCAGATGGAGCCTTTGACCACGCGGGAACAGGAAATTCTTAACTTCGTGAGTTACGGATATACGGCTCAGGAAATAGGAAAGAAAAATGATATATCCATTCATACAGTTAATACACATATCAGAAATATCTACAGTAAACTGGCAGTGAATTCACGTGCAGAGGCAATTATGAAAGCGGTACGCCATGGCATTATAAAAACTGATAATTAGTAGTGATGCGGTCGGTCCGTCAGTTCTTCGTTCCAATATTGGCCTTGCCTAAATGGATAACTGTGTTCTTTGTTTTGATGCCCATCCTTGTTTTCATATCTCCATCATGGTTACCCGAACCTGATTCTAATTATCGACTTGAAGACGTTGTATTTGTTTATCAAGAAAAAATCGTGACACCAGCCAAGGTATCTGAAAAGAGAAGCAAAGTGTCCTTACCCCATGACAGGCGTGTGACCAATATGGATATCGAATCTGGATGGTACGAATTTCCAGTGAGCTTCCCGGAAGCTATTGATGATTCCATGATGCTATATATTACACATGTCCAACAAAACGCCGACATCTGGATTGATAATATTCCAGTCAGCAGCATCGTCCCGGAATATGTTGTAGGCGGTCATATCTGGAGTCGGCCAATTTTTTTAAGACTGCCCAAAAATTCTCTAACAGCTGGCGATCACAATATAATCATCTACGTTCAGAGCGAACCCGCTAATAATGCCCTTTTGGGTCATGTATATTTAGGCCCTGAACAGGCATTGCGTCCTTTCTGGGAATGGCGTTATCACTATCGCTTTACGCTGGTGGCCATTGTTACTTTTGGAATGCTTTCTCTTAGCCTGGTCATGGGTTTACTCTGGTTACTCCGAAAAAAAGATACTATGTATGGCTGGTTCACTATATGTACATTCTTTTGGTCCTTACACAACATTCCACACATTATAGATACTCCCCGAAACCTGACACCGTCGACCTGGGATGCCGTCTATTTTATTTTGTTGGGCTGGATGCTTATAACTCTTGCCATATTTAATCATCGTTATACTGGATGTATTTATCCTAAACGTGAAAGGTTTTTGATTATTTATGCCGTAATCGGTGCTCTCCCTTTTATCTTTCTCTCTCAAGAATATATTCACAATTACGCCTATTGGATTTGGGATTTATCACTTCTGCCCATTGGGGTATACATGATTTATTATTTGATACAGTCGCATTACAGGAACCCTGATTTAGGAGTCAAACTTTTAATCCTGGCAGGTACTATTATTTTTTCTTTTGGCTTGCATGACTATTTGGTGATCGCAGGCTTTATCGATAGGACGCAGGGCCTCTTGATTCAGTTCAGCGGATTTCCGACGATGCTTGTACTCATCTGGTTTCTTTTATCTCGTTTTGTAAAAGTATTGGCTGAATCAGAATCTCTTAACCTGGAGCTTGAGCAGCGTGTTCTCACCAAAGAAAAAGAGCTGCAAGACAACTTCGACAGGTTAAAAATAATGGAACAGGAACAATTGCTATCCGATGAACGTAGTCGAATAATGCAGGATGTACACGATGGTGTGGGTGGACAATTAGTTGCTATGCTGGCCGAGATTGAAACAGGAAAGATTTCACAGGAGCAGGTTAGTGATGCGCTATCTCAAAGTCTTACCGACCTTCGCCTGGTAATAGACTCCCTGGATGTGGCCAGCGAAGACTTACCGACTCTACTTGGTATGTTGAGAACCAGGTTGCAACCGAGACTGGATGGGCACGATATTCAGCTTCACTGGGGAGTTCAGCCGCTACCTGGATTAAACGATTTTGGTCCGCGTAAGGCACTTCAACTGATGAGAATTCTTCAGGAGGTATTCGTCAATATTTTGAAACACAGTAAGGCTGAAAATATTTACCTGACCACCGAAGTTTTAAAAGGTGATAAGGATATAGAACTGATCGAAATAATTATTCGTGATGATGGAAGTTGGCAGGAGCCAGAAGATAATTTGGGTCATGGTCTGAAAAATATGCGTCGCCGGGCTGAAAGTATTGCCGCTGAACTGGAAATAACAGGAGATAAAAACGGTACCAGCGTAAAAATTATTTTATCCAGTAATTCAGATGAGAATAAACCATCAATTGATAATTAGTATAATCTCTGAATTAAAGCATAACTTCCGTTCACAAATTGATATTACTAATGCACTTTATTTGACATCGAATTTTCTGTTTGTAAAGCCCAGTTCGCCTGCGTAATACCCTGGGTAAGAACATTGTGAACCATATACAATAATGACTTGTTCAGGTTTAGTGTAATTCCCTGGCCTTCCTCAGGTAAAAGTTCCAATGCAAGAATTCCTTCCTCTGTATTTCGGGCATTAATTCTAAATGCCAGCACACCATTTTCCCCTAGCGGAAAGGATTTCGTATTTTCACTATCGTATTTTTTTTCAAGTGCACCGTTTTTCAGCATATTAGTTGTTTCTTCGCTTCCGGCGACAGAAGGTGCCCCGCCCTGCTTATCCATTTCACCATTAAGTACACCCATTAATAAACCGGTGTAACGACGCGTAAGCCACAAGCGAAACTCGTCACCTCCGGTTGTACTGATACGTAACAGCAACCTGTCCTCTTTAGGATCGTGTGAAATATTTATCTGATGAAGTTGGTCTGCCATCTTCCTATTCTACAACATTAATAAACAGACAATGTCGACATCTAGTTATCGATCTGATCAATTTTTTGTTGCCATATTTGATGTTGTGTCAACATATCTGCCACCCTTGTCCGTTCGAACATGAAGTTATAGCGTTCAAGGGCATGTTCGTGTGCCTCAGATTCATCAGCACAACAATCTTCTACAATAGCAGTAAGATATCCGCGTTGCATTGCAGATAAAGTAGTTGTTAGAACACAGATGGATGTTACCAGGCCAGCGGTAAACAAAAATCGTCTGTCGTAACGTTGTAAGTGCGGTTCCAGTTCATCAGTGAGGAAACTATCAAAACATTGTTTTTCAATAAGCAATTCACCGGGTAGTTTTTTTGCCTCTGCTAAAAGATCAACACCAGGGGTGCCATCAACACAGGGCATCCTGCGTCCCAACTTATAGATTGGCATCCAGTCAGATTTATCTGGACTAAAACGCGCCCTTAAATGTATAACTTCGATACCTTCCTGCCGACATAGTTTGAGTAAACTGGCAACATTATCCTTAAAATCAGGAAATGCCTTTTCTATATGTTCCGGCCAGAAATCATTTTGGACATCAATCAGCAGTAAGGCAAACCTGTCCCAATTATTTTGTGTATTCGACACTTTTTCTCCTGTTAGCGGAACCTTTATGATTTATATGAAGAATACCGAATTTTTACCGCTTGTTCCCGGCATATCAACAGAAAACTGATATATAATTACCTTGATATTAAACAATTAAGTAGACAAGCCAGAATGACCATCATTAAACAGAACGATCTTATCGACAGCGTTGCAGACGCTTTGCAATTCATCTCTTATTATCATCCTGTCGACTTTATCGAAGCGGTACATGAAGCCTGGCAACGGGAAGAATCCCCTGCAGCAAAAGATGCGATGGCACAGATCCTGGTTAATTCACGTATGTGTGCAGAAGGTCATCGACCCATTTGCCAGGACACGGGTATTGTTACCGTTTTTTTGGAAATCGGTATGGATGTGCAATGGGAAAGCGAATTGAGTGTCGAGGAAATGATTAATGAGGGTGTTCGACGCGCTTACAAACATCCTGATAATGTATTACGCCCTTCGATCCTTCTGGATCCTGCAGGCGCACGTAAGAACAGCGGTGATAATACCCCTGCCGTCATTCACACTCGAGTTGTTGCCGGTGACAAAGTCGAAGTCCACCTTGCTGCAAAAGGTGGGGGCTCAGAGAATAAAGCTAAAATGGCTATGCTCAACCCCAGTGACAGTATCCTTGACTGGGTTGTTGAGACCATGCCCAAACTTGGTGCCGGCTGGTGTCCTCCAGGCATACTTGGCATTGGTATCGGAGGTACCGCAGAGAAATCAGCCGTATTGGCAAAAGAAGCTTTGCTTGATTCTATCGATATTCAGGATCTGCAAAAACGTGGTCCACAAAACAGGACTGAAGAACTCCGCCTGGAAATTTTCGAGGCGGTAAATAATCTCGGAATTGGTGCCCAGGGACTTGGCGGCGTAACCACAGTACTCGATGTGAAGATCAAAGATTATCCAACACATGCCGCATCACTACCGGTTACTTTGATTCCAAACTGTGCCGCAACCCGCCACACACATTTTGAACTTGATGGCAGTGGTCCCAGCTTGCAAACACCGCCTGATTTGAATGACTGGCCGGAAATAACCTGGGAAGCCGGTCCGAATTCCAGAAATGTCAATCTGGAAACTGTCACCTCTGATGTAATTGCAGAATGGCAACCAGGCGAGACGATATTATTAAGTGGCAAAATACTAACTGGCCGAGACGCTGCTCATAAAAAGATAATTGACCTGCTGGATAAAGGCGAAGCCCTTCCTGACGGGGTAGATTTCAGCAATCGTTTTATTTACTACGTTGGACCGGTTGATGCCGTCCGCGATGAAGTTGTTGGGCCTGCAGGACCTACTACGGCAACACGTATGGATAAATTTACTGAAAAGATGCTGGCCAAAACAGGGCTGATAGGCATGATAGGAAAAGCAGAACGCGGTGCTACTGGTATAGAAGCAATTAAAAAACATAAAGCCGTTTATCTAATGGCCGTCGGTGGGGCAGCTTACCTGGTATCCAAAGCGATTACCGCTGCTCGCGTTGTGGCATTTCCCGAACTCGGCATGGAAGCCATTCATGAATTTGAAGTTAAAGATATGCCGGTGACAGTTGCCGTAGATGTAAATGGCGTATCGGTACATCAGTCCGGTCCTGCCGAATGGAAAAAAATAATACTGACAAAAAAACCTGCCTGATTATGCAAGGTACAAACCGATAAAACTAAAACATATGTCGATTGGTGTATTTGCCGACATTGCCAGCAACTATCTCATGTTTTTTAATACTTAGTAAAATCATACACTTATTCTATTTTTCAGAATATTTGCTGCTAGTCCTGATGCTCTGGTATAAAATGTATTCCTACTTTGGTGAGTATTGTTACTAGATGAAAGCGTATTCAAAACTACAATCAGGCATAGTTATTTTTATTGTCCTTATAGTGGCGGCGTGTGAGCAAAGCCAGGACGAGCAGACGCAGACCAATACCGCAATTCAGCTCAATGAAACACAGGAATTCTTCATTCCCGTAGTCAAAGAAGTCGAAGAAACTACTGTGGATAACAGGCAATTCAATATCGATAACACTCAGTATCTATTCGATGTTTCTGATCACTCACCTGAAGAGCTGAAAGCTTTACTGAGCAGAGCTGAAGAAATTCGGGAGACACATGCTGAAGGTTATGACGATCTTGATATTGTTTTAATATTGCACGGGCCCGACATCAATATTTTTCGACAGGAAAATTATATTCAACACAAACCTCTAGTTGATCTCGCCGCCAAACTCGACGCTTTTGAAATTATTGACATGAAAATATGCGAAACATCCATGTCGAGCATGGGTGTTGAGCGAAGTGAAGTCCCTGCATTTATTGAGTCGGTTCCTTATGCGCCTGACGAGATTCGACGACTTGGGAATGAGGGTTATATTAGACTTTAGAAAAGTGTTGATAGCCTTTTAAATCAAGATTTGCATCACTGCCATCTTCCTGCATCCATCTTATTCCTTCTCCGCTTACAATTTTTCCAATACAGGTAATCGGGTAACTTATATTTTTTGCTCTTTTTTCTAATTCTATTTGTTTATCTATCGGGAGAGTAAAACACAACTCATAATCGTCCCCAGTCGCCAGTGTCAATTGCCAGAGCAGTTCTTTATCTTCAAGTTGGGCAACATCCTTACAAACAGGTAATTTATCCAGCTCTATTTCAGCAGCGACACCACTGGAAAGCAGCACATGATTTAGATCTGAACCAAGACCATCCGAAATATCAATGGCAGAACTTGCCAGCCCACTCAACTGCTTGCCCAGCTCTACTCGGGGTGCTGGCCTGTGCAAACGCTCGAAACATTCAGATGAAACTGAGTGGCCGTCAGTATTTTCCATCAGGCTTTTATACGCCAATCCTGCCATACCCAAATTTCCGCTGACATATATCAAATCGCCAGCCAGGGCACCACTACGCTTTATACTATGGCCTTTTTCAGCGGTACCCATTATTTGTACCGTTACGGACAAAGGCCCCTGGCATGTATCACCACCAATCAGGCACACGCCATATTTATTGGCAACTTCCACGAAACCATCAGCAAAACTTTGTAACCAGTCGGGGTCTATGTTCGGTAATGTCAGTGCTAATGTCGCCCAACGTGGTTCACCACCCATGGCAGCAATATCACTGATGTTAACTGCCAATGATTTATAGGCAATATCAAATGCTGCTGCTGAAGGAAAAAAATGAACACCTTCTACGAGAGTATCAACCGATACCAGTAATTCCTGTTGCGGAGAAATATCGATAACTGCAGCATCGTCACCGATACCACATTTAACACTTGCTTCAGTTGGAGTTAAACCTGAAAAATAGCGATCAATGAGATCGAATTCACGCATGACATAGATCAAGAAGCAGTACTATTTAGCTCTAATGTTCGTATTTGATGAGCAGCCTTGTCGAGAATGCCGTTAACATATTTGTGAGATTGATCAGCACCAAACATCTTCGCCAATTCAATTGACTCATTCAAGACTACTCGCCATGGTAATTCAATATGATATAACAATTCGTAAATACCCAAATGCAGGATC
>JABHFC010000165.1 GCA_018676275.1 Gammaproteobacteria bacterium
TTAAATACATCAAGTATGATTAAAAAATTGATTGCAAGCCTGAATATGTGGCACACCAATATCTCTATAATGAGAATAATCCCCATGATCTCAGAAGAGATACATGGGGAAGATTTGATTTATTAAAGCAGATAAATCCTATAGTTTATATCTGATTGTCAGACCACCATAGGCATTAAGATCAGGTGCAGGTTCAAACAGGCGTCCACCAAAACCATTTACTCTAACGTTAGAGTTGTAGTTTTCATCAAACATATTGTTCAAGCCAATATAAGGGGATACCTCCCAGTTTCCCATCTGATGTCTATAGCCAGCACGAATATTTGCAACACTGGAAGATTTGTTAATCGTTGTGTTTGCATTATTGGCAAAAAACTTGTCAATGTAGAGAAAATCCCAGACAACATACAAACCTGAATCATGTGTATAAGCCAGTTCAGCAAAAAACTGATTCTCGGGAAGACCCGGTAAATCATTTCCTTCCAGAGCAGTATTGGAAATAACATTGTCAAACTCGAAATCTGAATAGGTATAAGCTGCCGTGAGTTGTAAGCCTTCAAAAATATCAACAACCATACTGGCTTCGAGTCCTTTACGATCCGTATCCGCATTTGTGAATACACCACGACTACCTGTTGTACTTACATTACTGATTTCGTCGTCTATTTGCATAGTGTAGAAAGCGACATCAAAATACATGCGGTCATACAAGTTGCCTTTTGCACCTATCTCAAAGCTGTCTGCTGTCTGCGCTCTTACATTGTTAAAGCCACCAAGGTCAATATTGAAACCTGTATCCCTTGCCGGATTGGCTAATTCAGTGAAAGTAGGAGTTTCGAAAGACTTTGCGTAATTAGCATAAAGATGGAGAGTTGGTGAGGCGGTCCAGTTCAAACCGACAGTGGGACTAAATTCATTGAAATCCAGTTTGCTGGATTGATCTGCATTAGCCAGGAACCTGTCATCAACGGACATATCAAGCATGTCGTATCGACCACCGACCGTGAGTTCAAGAGTATCGCTGATAGCAAACTCGTTACGAAAATAAAACCCGTAAGATTCTGCCTTTTCAAATTGGTCAAAACTTAGAGCACCTTTAACACCGGCATTATTTAAAAAACGTTGCCTGTCATCTTCCTGAACATCAATGTCAAAACCGGCGGTAAAACGATTAGGCCGTCCAAACAGCGTATCGGTATAAGTGTATTGTCCACCGCCGCCAAAGAAAAAGCGGTCAAACTCAACCACGCCATCATCTGCCACAAACCTGATATGTGTGCCTATAGGCAGAAAAGTCTGGAAGTCCTTCCAGAGATAATAATTGCGCAGGCTGAATTGATGTTTCTCATCTAATGTTTTGCGATAAACAAACCCTATTTTTTGTTGATCGAATTCTTCACCAGAATTAGATGCCAGGTTACGGGCTTGTGCCTGACGCGGATCAGTTGCGATGTCCGCTGCTGTAATACCACCGGCATCATTGGCGGTAGGAGAATCAGCTGCGTTAACTATCATTGTCAGACTGCTGCTATCATCAAAATCATAGCGAAACTTACTGTTAATCAGGGAGTGTTCAACTTCTGAATTATCCCGATATCCATCCATTGTTAAATGGGAGGCATTCACAAGGTAATTTAACTTTTCGTGCTGACCTCCAACCTTAAATTGATATTTCTGCTGGTCGTACTCACCGATAGTAATGCCAGCTTCGACAAACGGAGTTTCGGTTCCATCTTCGGTAAATAAACTGATTACACCACCCGATGATGAACCGTAAAGTGAAGAAGAGGGGCCGCGTATAACCTCTATTCGTTCGGCCGAGCCAAGATCGACATCATCAACACCACTTTGCCCGTCGGCCAGGGTTGAAGGAATGCCGTCAACGAATACCTTGATTCCCCGAATACCAAAATTCGCTCGTGCACCAAATCCACGAATGGATATACGTAGATCCTGAGTAAAATTGTATCGGTTTTGCGAAAACAGCCCCGGCACCCGGTTCAACGATTCATCCAGGCCAAGTTGTTGTCGACCCAGTTGAATATCGTCCTTACCAACGACGGTAATTGCGGATGGAAGATCGAGCAGGGATTTTTCAACTCTGGAAGAAGTGACGATAAGCTCCTCTAGCTTATCTGAATCCATTGAGGATTGGGCAAATACCAGAGAGCCCATAAAAAGGGACGAAACAAATAATGTAGTGAGATTCAAAATATACGAACGAGACATAAAAACTCCTGATTAAAAGATAAAATTATTATTTTTATTAAAGAAAACTTACCTAGGTAGCAATAATCAGACCTAAATCAATGATTTTTATGAGAAACATCAATTATTTTAAAAAAACTATGAAAAACAGGGGAAATAGCGAAAATTATTGATAAAGAAACTAATATTGGTTTAGACAGAGGAAGATATTGTTAGGTGGACTCGTGATCTTACTGGTTTTATAGAACCAGAATTGCTATTGAACTGGCTAATCCTAACCAACCACGATAGCTTCAGGCTTTTTGCAGCATTTGCATAGTCGCCGGATATGGAGAAACGAACTCAGGCTTAAAGCCTGTAAAATTCACGCTTTAATCGCCACTGATTCCTTTTTTCAGATCGTTAGCGAAGGCGTCGAAATTATAGTTTCGTCCAAGAAAATCGCTGACCAGCTCTGCCGCAGGTTTTGCCCCACCCTGGGATAATATTGTCTGGCGATAACGTAAGGCTGTATTGGTATTGTGCATGCCTTCTTTCTTGAATTCGGTCAGTAAGTCAGCGGCAATTACCTTGGACCACATATAGGTATAGTAAATAGCTGAATAACCATTTAGATGGCCAAGATTAGTAAAAAAATATGTTCCATCCTGATGAGGCAAGGGTGAATAGCGTTGCTCCAGTTCAAGCATTTTAGGGAATAACTCAAAAGTGGCAGGATCTGAACTATGATAGTTAAGAGAGAGGGACGCATAATACATCTGGATACCAGTGGTTAAACCTTCACCAAACCAGCGTGCACGATTGAGTTTTTCAACGAGCTCCGCCGGTATCGGTTCACCAGCAGCGTTAGTAGCAAAAGCCTGTAATGTTTCCAGATCATATATCCACTCTTCGAGCATTTGTGAAGGTGCCTCAACAAAATCCCACTCAGTTGCGATTCCCGTTAAACTATCCCAGCGATGATTCCCGGCAAACAGACCGTGAATCAGGTGCCCAAATTCATGCAGGAAAGTACTGACCTGATCAAACTCCATTAGCTCATTCGGATCTTTCTCACCGGGGAAGTTACATACCAGAGTAGTCAGCGGTAATTGTCTTCCACTAATGCCGGCCCGAGTACCAAATGCAGCTGCATGTTGATATTTTCCTTCACGTGGGTGCATATCTAAATGAAATTGAGCAAAGACTTTTCCATCCTGTAGCATTTCATAAGATTCGACACTGGGGTGCCATGTGCTGGTTTGCCAGGGCCGTATTTCAACATTGAACAGATTGCTGACCAGTTCAAATATCCCATCCCGTACCTTGCCATAGGAAAAGTACTGACGAACTTCTGCCGCATCGAGTTCGTATTGTTCTTTTTTTATCAGTTCCTGCAGGTAGGAAACCTGCCAACGATTTACCTCGCTTGCACCGCTATCAATCTGCTTCAGTCTTTTTAAAAGTTGTTTTACATCGGCTTCCTGAGCAGGCTTAGCCAATTTACTAACACGATCGATAAATTTCTGCGCATTAGTACCGCTGCCAATCATTTTGTCCGCAGTCACCAGATCTGCAAAATTGTCATATCCCAGAATAGCTGCCAGTTCGTTACGCTTTTCCAATAGAGATTTTAATACGGGTTCATTTTGAGGATAGGCTCTGGATCGTTCCTGTTGTCGTAAACGTCTTCGTACCTCATCTGATTCCGCGAAAGTGTAGACAGGATATATATCAGGATAGCGGGTGGATATTTTTATTAAGCCGTTTTCGCCCGGTGGATGTGCATCGATATAATCTTGCGGCAGTCCTTTTAGATCTTCAGTTGTAACTTCAATGTAGCGAACATCATCCAGGATGTTTTTATCCCATGTTTGTCCTATCTGGGTTATCTCATCACTCAATGCACGGATCTTATCGCGAGTTTCTTCATCTTTATCAACACCTGATAAACGAAAGCCTCGTAAAGTCAGCTCATAAAAACGTTTCGTATCATCAGGTTCATGACTAACATCAAGCATGTTAACGGCATCATAAGTCGCTCTTGATAAACTCAACTGGGTGCCGATGTCAGAATATTTCACCAGGCAATCTGTTGCAACTTTTCGTAGATCCGGATCTGGATGTACTGATTTATAGGTGCTGGCCAGACGAGCGCCATTGCTTAAAGCAATCTGAAGCTCATTTAGGGGGACTAATACCGTTTCAACGGTAAATGGTTCTGTGATTTTTTCCTGCTTATCCAGTAGAGTTAAAACCATAGCCAAATCGGTTTCGCATTTCATTTCAAAAGCCTTTGCTTCAGAAGAGATGGCTATATCTGGATCAGAGTCAGCTGGTTTAGACTCATTCACTGTTGCACAGGCAGACACTAAAGTTAACAAAATCAGAGTAGGGAAATGCTTTAAACCAGCAGGCATTATAGTTTCTCCAGAATTTCTTGTTTTTTTGCGGAAGCAGGTAAATTTTGCCGTATCTAGCAAAGAATATAAGTCCTGCCAGCAATAGTCCATAGTTGAACGATACAGTGAAGCATATTCACGTTGAAATGATTGGTTTCACTAAACAGGCCTGGTTGCCTGTCTCAGCCAGTTGATTTCACTTTCAGTCAGCACGGGAGAAAGTTTTTCAAATACCTCTTTATGGTAATTATTCAGATATTCCTTCTCTTCCGGTAATAATAAATCAACAAGCAGTGCTCGGGTGTCTACAGGGCACATAGTCAGCTGTTCAAATTTATAAAATGTACCGAATTCACTTTCATCATAATCAACTACAAGCATAATATTTTCAATTCGTATGCCATGTTGACCTGCGCGGTATATACCGGGTTCGTTTGTGACACACATTCCAGGTTTCAGTGCTTCATCAATAAAACGAAGACTTATGCTATGAGGGCCTTCATGAACATTCAAAAAGAAACCGACTCCATGTCCAGTACCACATCCGTAATTTATAGCATGCTTCCATAATGGCTGACGAGCCAGCATATCCAGCTGTATACCTCTTGTGCCTTGCATAAATTTGGCAATAGCTAGTTGGATATGACCTTTGACCACCAGGGTGAAATCATGTTTTTTGCTATCAGACATATCCCCATAACACATTGTGCGGGTTATATCAGTTGTACCATCAAAATATTGCCCACCGGAATCCACAAGAAAGAAGTTATCCCGACCAATAGTACAATTGCTTTGTTCAGTGGATGCGTAATGCATCATGGCTCCATTAGCGCCATAGCCGGGAATCGTAGTGAAAGAGAGACCTTTAAAGGTATCGATTTCTTGGCGGTATGATTCAAGTTGCGCCGAAGCACTGAGCTCACTTACCTGTCCCGAAGCAACATTTTCATCTAACCATTTTAAAAACCTGACTACTGCCGCCCCATCTTTGATATGACATGCACGGAAATGATCGATCTCTACACTATTCTTTATTGCCTTTAGTGTTGTGGTTATCGATATCTCATCAAGTTTCTCACATGTTTCGGGAATCAAACCAGCAAGCTTTGAGTTCACACAGTTATGATCAAAAAGTACTTTGGCATCAGCAGCCAGGTTTGTAATTACATTATCTACATCGCCATAGTTTATTATCTGAATATTGTCCTTCTCAAAAGCCAGCTTTAGCTCATCTGGTACTTTTTTACCTGCAATAAAAAGTTGTGCATTTTCCATACTGATCAGCGTATAAGAAAGTGCAACAGGGCAGGTGTCAGTATCCTGGCCACGGAAGTTATACAACCATGCTATATCATCCAGACTGGAGACAAAGTGATGTGTAGCACCGCTTTTTTCCATTTCCTTACGTACTTCACCAAGTTTCTCGAGTCGACTCTTACCGGCATATTCGATCGGCAATTCGAATATCTGTGCATCAGTCATGGCCGGACGATTCTTCCAGACTTTATCGAGAATATCCTTGTCGTTGACAACAAAGATGTTCTTTTTATTGCACTTATCGCTAAGTTCTTTTTTAAAGTTCCAGGAGAGTACTTCACCATCAAACCCGACGCGGGAAGATTCTGAGAGTTCTGCAAATATCCAGTCGATGAAGCTGATGGTTTCGGGCAATCCGTCTTTAAAGAGCTCAATATTCGAACCTGCTAATTCCTCTTCTGCCTGAATGTGATAACGACCATCTGTCCAGAGTCCCGCTCTTTCTTTAAGAATTACAACAGTACCAGCAGAACCGGAAAAACCGGAAATCCATTTTCTTCCCAACCACCGATCAGTAAGGTATTCACTGGCATGAGGATCCGAACTTGGAATTATCCATGCATCAAGATTTTCAAGAGCCATTTCAGCTCTCAGTAAACTCAGTTTTTCTACAACATTCATATTAAAGTTTCCGATGATTACGATGGTATGAACCTTTTTTCCCACATAGCCAGGTAATTATCCTGACATTGTCGGGCGATTTCTCTGCCTTTTTCCGATACTTCGATTACAGGTTTTACATATGCCTGGAACCCGGTGCTTAGCTCTACGGCGTTATACCAATGCTCTGCCCAGACACCATCTGAAGCTCTTCGACCTTTTGGCCAGTTGAGCATTTCGCTTGAAAAGTTCAGGCCAAATTCTGTGCACATGTGTGTCAGGACTTTTTCCGGGTATTGCAGGACGTCTTTAGAGTCAATGACAGTAACCGGCTTATCTGTGAGAGAAGATATCTGCTGGTAAAGTGCAAATTGGCGATGAACACCAATGTCATCAGCGCTCATGAGTTCATTTTTCTTTTCGTAGGAATTAGCCACTAGTAGTGGGTCACGAATAAGAAAACAGTGCTTTAGTTTTTCGCACCATCCCAGATCGATTTCGGGGAGCATGTGATGAGTCATATGTTTTTGATAAAAGACAGCATCTTTAACAGGGGATTCGCTTAGTTGACGGGCAATCTTCTCCCAGTTTGTAGACTGACTGTTAATAACATTTTTATATCCGGGGTGATTTAGTCCGGTGGTTTTTAAATAGTAGGCATAAAAAGGTTCGTCGACAACACAGGTATCACTACGGTTTTCCCATGCGCGCATCATCGCGGTTGAAATATTTCTGGGGCCAGACCACATGGCGATCCTTACAGACATAGGATGGTTCTATCTAGCTGCTTTTTGCTGATAAAGATCTTGTAACTTTAAGACCATTAATCCTCGGACACCGTCACCTATTAGTCGGCCATCAACGCTACTGACAGGCGTGACTCCGGCAAAAGTACCAGTAACAAAAGCTTCTTCTGCACCATATACCTGCGATAAGCTAAAATTCTTTTCGTACACAGGAATATTATTCTCTTTACAAATATTAATAATGTTACGTCTGGTTATTCCATCAAGACAATAATCACCGCTAGAGGTCCAGACTTCATTGTTACGTACGATAAAAAAATGAGTCGAATTGCAGGTAGCGACAAAACCGTGAGGGTCGAGCATGAGAGCTTCATCTGCTCCTGCTTTAGTAGCTTGAATACAGGCAAAAATACAGTTGAGTTTTGAATGTGTATTAAGCTTTGGGTCTTGCACGTCAGGATAACCACGACGGACATAAACAGTGTACAGCTCAATTCCATTGCTCAGGGTTTCTTCTGAAGGTACTTTATATTCAGGGATAATGACGATTGTAGAGTCGCTAATGGTGATTCTTGGGTCCTGATAAGGTGTTGATTTAATGCCCCGGCTTACCATTAAGCGAATATGCACATGATCATGCATTTTATTGGCTTCACAGGTATGCAGGACTCTCTGGATAAGATCGTTAGGACCGATTCCTATATCCAGATCTAATGCTTTAGCGCCTTCATAAAGACGCCTCATGTGTTCGTCTATAAATGGCAAACTACCATTATGTAAGCGCAAGCCTTCCCAAATACCATCGCCCAGTATAAAACCGGAATCGAAAACAGAAATTTTGGCTTCATCCCGGGGAAATAACTCCCCATTGATATTTATCAAAATACCCGCATTACGGGGATCGTGAACATATTCATGACTACCAGTGGTCATTCTGAATTCTTTAGACTGGAACGTTTCCAGGTTCCGGATTTACCCCCGGATTTCTCTATTAACTGAACGCCACTTATGGTCATGCCGCGATCTACGGCTTTACACATATCGTATATCGTCAAGAGACATATCTGCACTGCAGTAAGAGCTTCCATTTCAACACCGGTTTGACCGGCGGTTTCGACTCTGACCTGGCAATAAACAACATTATCCGGTTCATTTATCTCCAGATTCACTTCCACATGACTCAATGCTAAGGGATGGCAGAGTGGAATCAGTTCGGCAGTTTTCTTTGAAGCCATGATGCCGGCTACGCGGGCAATACCCAGTACATCGCCTTTTTTGTGATTTCCCTTTGCAATAAGCGCCAGGGTCTCGGCCTGCATACTTATCTGGCCTTCGGCTATGGCAACACGATGTGTCGAGGCCTTATCACCGACATTGACCATGTGAGCTTCACCTTGTTGATTAAAGTGGGTTAATTTATTCAATGTGCACTCTTTTTTATCTGGAAACGTCATATAATACGTTTTTAACCTGTAAATGCGAATATAAGTCTGGATAAAAACATGAGTATAAAAGTTAAATTTTTTGCACGGATGCGTGATGAAGCTGGATTAGATGGTGGTGAGCTTGAGTATGAGGAAGGCATGAAAATAGCCGATATATGGAATCAGCTGGTAAAAGGAGCGGATTATCCTGAAGCCGTGATGGTAGCCGTCAATATGGAATATGTGAGTGGTGAACCGAAGATCAAAGATGGCGATGAAATAGCCTTTTTCCCACCGGTAACGGGTGGCTAAGATGCTGATTGAGTTGAGGCAAGAACAATTTGATGCCTTTGCAGCACTGGAGAAATATCAGTCTGATTTTGAACATAAAGGTAAGTTTGGTGCGACAGCTTCGTTCATCGGTACCATGCGTGATTTTAACGAAGGGGATAATGTCCTCAGTATGACCCTGGAGTATTACCCGGGGATGACTGAGAAACACCTTAAACAAATTTGTGACGAAGCCTGTGAGCGTTGGACACTGATTGATGTGCTACTTATACATAGAGTCGGTGAAGTTCATGTGGGAGAGCCGATCGTACTTGTATCAGTCTGGACTGCTCACCGTGGTGATGCTTTTGATGCCTGTCGTTTCATCATGGAAGACCTGAAATCCAAAGCACCATTCTGGAAAAAAGAAATGCTTGATGATGGTGAACGTTGGGTAGAAAGTAATACCTCTGGTTATTCAAATAAGTGAAAATTCAATTTCCTCATAATAAACAGGGCTTTTCTATTATGCGAATTATATTAATATTCTTCATTACATTCGGAATCATCAATAACGTTTTTAGTGAAGATCGCGCCTCCAGTAAAGACTCGCTAGAGTTTATCGTTATCGGTGATTGGGGAATACCCGGAAGTGAAGGGCAAAAACTGGTGGCTGCACAAATGAACGAGCTTGCTGCCAGTTCTGCGATAGACTTTATTGTCACGACTGGTGATAATTTTTATATGAGGGGAGTGCAAAGTGTAGATGATCCTTTATGGCTGAATACCTTTGAAAAGATTTATTCTCTGCCGGAAATAAAAAATACTCCCTGGTATGTGAGTTTGGGAAATCACGATCACATGGGGAATATCTATGCACAAATAGAATATGGTAAAAATCATGCGAACTGGATCTTGCCTCAAACTTACTATGACAAGGAATTCAAAATAGGCGAGTCTGCTACTCTCCAGATTTTATTTCTTGATACCAGTCCATTTCTCGAAGAATACCGGGCAAGAGCGGAGGAATATCCCAACCTGATGAAACAGGATGTAAATGCACAAATTGGATGGCTGGATAAGACCCTGGAAGATTCAAAGAATACCTGGAAAATCGCAGTGGGGCATCACCCGGTTTATTCAGCGGGTGCACATGGAGACACAGAAGAGCTAAAGAAAGTATTACCAGAATTATTTGAAAGGCAAAAAGTGGATGCCTACTTTGCTGGTCATGATCATCATCTGGAACATTATCAGTTAGCAGGGAAAACGCATCATTTCATTTCAGGCGGTGGCTCCGGGATAAGAGGAGTTTCTGAACGCAAGCAACGACATTTTGCCGAATCGAGTTTGGGTTTTGCTCATGTGGTGCTGGATAAAAAATGTATGCAGCTTAGCTTCATAGATGAACAAGGCAAAGAACTGTACAGAACCCGATCGTGTCATTAATCGGGGACAGCCTACGTTTTATATGAAGAGCAAATAGCTTTGTTTCTAATATATTGAAAAA
>JABHFC010000166.1 GCA_018676275.1 Gammaproteobacteria bacterium
AAGCTTGTTTTTTTTGCCGGTATTATTGTTGCCAATATTACTTTTCTTTTTTTGATGCCAACTTACCGAGCTCTCACTGCTTTTGTCGACCCCCTCGGTAGACTGGCCGTGGGTTCGGTAGTGATGCAAACAGCCGGTACCGCGATAGCCCCATCACTGGCGGGAAGTATCCTCTTGTTGGGAGGTGGCTATGCGGGTATTGGCATCGTGTCATTTTTATTGATCATGGCTTCATGTATTTTAGTATGGAGGGTGGCGCGTCAGGCGGATGCCGCGAGAAAATAACATGGCGAGTACTAAATGATTAATCCAGACAGGGGATAGCTTAGCTAACACAATAACGAATATGGGAAATAATTTCTTCAAACAAACCTTTGAGGTAAACGATCAATACTGATTCGTCGGTTTGCAGAGAAAGTTGTTCAACCATGCGCTCGGCAAGTCTCTGTCAGTTTATATCTTGTTTTTCAGCTGGGTATGCGGGATGACTGGATAGCAATAACAATAAATACAGATGATCGAATTAATTGTCAGGATCAATTTCTACATCATAATCTTTTTTCGCGCCGATCACGCTGATAAACCCGTTTCGATAATCTTCTACAATTTTTTCAAATGGTCGCTTCGCGGGTTCTCCAAATCCGCCACCACCAGCTTCCTGTATGGTAAATTTTTCTCCAGGACCGAGGGTATGTATTCCTTTTGGTGAGATGGCATCGTCGTTTATTCTGAATTCGCGCAAACCGCCCTCTTTTCCACCCGCATAACCACTGGCCGGAAATTCCGTGCGCAGACCAAACAAGGAAAGGTTGATCGGATTGCCCGTGTTGTTCTGTAACAGTATCTCCTGACCCGTACCGCCGCGGTATTCTCCGGCGCCACCAGAATCCGGCAATATGCGTCGTTCCAATACGGCTACTTCAGTTTCATCCTCCCAGATTTCACTGGACACCAACGCACAGTTTGTTGGTGCCGGTGTGGTTTGCTGTCCGTCCAGTTCAGTCATACCACCAATACCGCCAGTGGCGAAGTACTGATCCAGTAATTTACGACCGTCTTGTTTTTTGCCGTTAAACACGACTGTCATGGCCATACCTGTCTCTGCCTGAACGGCTTCTGGAATCGCCTTTGCAAATGCACCCATTAGTAATGGTACGACATACCATCCCACGGTGTTTCGACCGCAGGTAGCAGCAGGGTGTTGTGCATTGAGAATGCAATCCTCGGGTGCGACGACTTCCATTGGTAGCACGTTGGCGAGATTATTTGGAATTGATGGTGTGGTCAGACATTTCAAGGTGTAAGCACACCACGAACGTGTATAGCAAATAGGGACATTGATCGCGTAGGGCACAATGGAACTGCTGCCAGCAAAATCAACAGTTATGGTATCTGCCTTTATTTCCAAGGAGCACTTTAGCAGCAATGCTTCTTCGTCCTGTGTTTCGACTTTCAGTTGATTGCTATAAACACCATCAGGCATAGCCTGTATCTTTTCCCGAATGGCGCTATCTGATTGTCGAATGATGCCGTCTGCGACACCTTGCAGGTCATCCAGTTCGTATTGGTCTAACAATTCGTTTAGTTTTAATCCGCCAACGTAAGTGCCGGAGATGTTAGCCATAATATCTCCCATTACCTGCTCAGGTGCACGGACGTTGTTATTGATTATGTCCAGCAGATCTTCATTGACTTCGCCACGTTTATAAATTTTTATCGGGGGAATAAGCAGACCTTCCTCATAGACTTCCTTGTTTAAAGTGGAAGAGCCTCTACCACCGACATCGACAAGATGAGTAATGGTCATGACAAAACCGATAATGCTTCCATTTCGAAACACAGGTCTCAAAACATTAACATCGGGAATATGTCCGGTTCCGATCCAGGGATCATTGGTAATGATGACATCACCGTCTTGCAGTTCTTCAACAGGGAATTTCTGTAGCAGCTTCTCAATGGTATAAAAGGCAGTGCCGGTAAAAGCTGGTGTGCTTTGTGAACCCTGGGCAATGGGGCGACCTAAGCTGTCAAAAATAACCGCACCAACATCCCAGGCTTCCCTCACCGTAATTGAAAAAGAGGTGCGAACCAGCGTCAGTAGAATCTCATCTGCTATGGAAATCAGATGATCCCAGACAATACCCAGTGTGATTGTGTCAATTTTCCTTGTCATAATATTAAGCTGGCTTTGCAATCAGATTAAGATTGTTATCAATTTCAACTACATCGCCCTCAAAAAATACCGATGTGGTTTCATGGTCCTCTATTAATAGTGGGCCGGTCAGTTTTTCTCCGGCTTGCAGAGCATAGCGGTTGAAAACTGGCCAATCGACATATATGTCTTCCTTAAAAGAAAACACTTTTCTGTTACCAACGCTAGCATTGCCGCCGTCTTTATGTTCGTCAAATGTATAGTTGCCTATTGAATTTGAGTCAACAGTGGTGACTTCCGCTTTCCAGCTAATTATTTCGATTTCCTGCTCAGGGAAACATGTGAAGAACTGCTTTTCGTATGCCTGGCTAAATAACTGTGTTAAAGATTCATAAGTTTCATCAAGATCCTCATCTACAGGCAGGTTAATTTCAATTTCAAAGCCTTGTCCCGTGTAACGCATATCCAGACGTCTGGCAACTTTAGGCTCATTAACACTCACCTTATTCTGAGAAATTATTTGCAGTATCCTGTTTTCCAATTCCTTAAACTGAAGTTTAAAATCTTCTTTTGTTAGGTCAGTGAGTGCAACGCGATATGATTGTAATGACTCAAAGGAAATTGGAGCTGTCAATAAACCCACCGCAGAGGCGACACCAGATGCAAGTGGGATGATTACTTTTTCAAGGCCAAGTTTTCGGGCAATTGCCATCGCATGTGCAGCAGCAGCTCCGCCAGTTATTACCATTTGGCATTTACGATAATCAATTCCCCGTTCGGCGGAGTAATTTCTGATTGCGGCCAGGGTTTTTTCGTTGACAGATTCGTAAATCCCCCAGGCAGTGCGAGCTGCGCTCGTGTCAAGTTGAGCCGTCAGGTTCTTGGTAATTACCTTCTCAGCCATGGCGAGATTGATATCAAGCTCACCGCCTAAAAAATTATCTTTCCCATAGAAGCCTAAAAGCAGATTGGCATCGGCAGTTGTTGCCTGGTCACCGCCAAATCCGAAACAGGCAGGACCTGGATAGGCTCCCATACTTTCAGGACCAACCTGCAACATTCCGCGCTGATCTATACTCGCAATACTACAGCCACCGCTGGCTATTTCGACAAGATCGAATACCGGGGTAAACACAGGTAGTCCGCTACCTTTCTTATTCTGATAGACACGACCAACTTCTATGTCATATCTTTTCCGGGCAATTCCATTTTTGATAACACCAAGTTTTGTCGTTGTACCACCCATGTCGAACATCAATAGCTCGGGACAATCACAGGTTTTGCTTATTTCATTACACATCAACACAGTTGCAGCTGAACCGGATGCAAGCATGCGTACCGGGTATTGGCGTGCAATGTCTGTATTGATCATTCCTCCATCGGAGACTATTAAAAATAGTTCTCCAGGGAAGCCATTATCCTGTAGCCATCCATCCAGTTCAGATAAATAGGTTTTAAATATTGACTGTGTATAGGCATTTACAATTGTAGTTGTCCAACGCTCGTATTCTCTCACCGAGGAAAACACATCGGCCGAACTAGTAATGGAAATCTGAGGAAATTCACGACTTACTATTTCTCTTACTTTTTCTTCGTGTACAGAATTACGATAGGAATTGATAAAACAAATTGCGAGAGAGCTAATCTTGTGTTTATCAACCAGTTCCTGAACATTAGCTATTACTTCTGCTTCCGATATTTCTAATTCGATTTTTCCTCTACTATTAATGCGTTCTTTAATTTCCCGGCGCAGGGGAAGCGGGACGAGAGGTCTGGGGAACTCGATGCGAAAATCATACAGATCGTAACGCTGTTCTTTGCCTATATCGAATATCGAAATGAAACCTTTCGTGCAAAGTAGGCCGGTAGTGTCGCCTTTACGTTCAAGGATGGCATTAGCAATCAGGGTTGTCGCATGATTAATGCGTGAAACTTGTGATAGTTGTACATCGGCTTTCGCAATTAACGTGACAACGCCATCACGTACAGACTGTAATGGGTTTTCCGGTGTGGTTAATTGTTTGTGTACGAACAGCCTTTTATTGTCCCGATCGAATAGCGAAAAATCGGTAAACGTGCCGCCAATATCAATACCAATTTGAAATTGTTGAGTCTGATTCATTATTTACAATAATAATTTAAACGCAGTATTTGTGTGTGCAAAAGAAAACCATGAAGAAGTTATTTCAAAAATGTTGAATACGAACGATCAATTGTCATAACAAATCCCGGATTACAGGGAGACAAACGATAATATTATTTCTCTTCTCATCTTGTCGTGTCATCGCTTATGTAGTCGAGCTTTTATCCATCTAAGATGATGCAAGATGACCTGTATTTGAGTATTCCATAGATTGAAAAATATGTATACTGCACACACTGACTCCATGATAAACCCAGTTATGATTTTAAGTCGAATGAAAAATAATAGTTATAAAAAACAACAGTATATAAGGTTTTCTTCAATACTTCTATTGTCTTTATCACTGTTCGCATGTTCTGAAAATGAGCAAAATAAAGTAAGTGACGACAAGGTCGTCACTGTGCAAACGAGTAAAATCGTTGAAAGTGATCAAGTAGACAGGGTTGCAGAACAGGATCACGCTATTAATGACCAGCACATGAACGGTTGGCCAACCTATGGCGGACAATCTTCCGGGACCCAGTATTCAGGATTAGATCAAGTCAATCTGGATAATGTACAACAACTTGAAGTTGCCTGGACTTTTCACAGCGGTGAAACTTCCGATGGCTCTGATGGTGTTGATCCTACTATTTATGAAATGACGCCGATATTCGCCAACAATACCTTGTATTCATGTACACCCTTTAACCATATTGTTGCACTCGATCCCGGCACGGGCACACAACGCTGGCGTTTCGACCCGAAAAAACCTGTCTCTGGTACTTATTCACATGCGAATTATTGTAGGGGAGTATCTTACTGGCAGTCGGAGAGTGATGAAGAAAGGGAGCAGATATGCGGCAGACGCGTATTCGAAGGAGCAGGTGATGGTTCATTAATTGCCGTCGACGCAGATACCGGCAAACTTTGTAGTGATTTCGGTGCTTCCGGTCAGATCGATTTAAACAAACTTGACTACAAGGGAGAGGGAAGTATCGCCTTAACCTCACCACCTGCTATTTATAAAGATGTCGTTATTGTTGGCGGTACTATTCTTGACAATAAATGGAAGGATACGCCCGATGGCATCATTCGCGGCTTTGATACGCGAACAGGTAAGGAGTTGTGGAACTGGAACCCGATCCCCGAGCACCTGAGCGACCAGGTGGGTGGAGCGAATGTATGGGCACAAATGTCGGTTGATCTGGAAAGAGGGTGGGTG
>JABHFC010000167.1 GCA_018676275.1 Gammaproteobacteria bacterium
CGCGAGGTTGTGGCGCCACCAATTATCAGGGGCAGGGTAAAACCCTGTCGTTTCATTTCGCGGGAGACATGCACCATTTCATCCAGTGATGGTGTAATCAATCCGCTTAGCCCAATGACATCGGCTTTTTCTTCTATTGCCGTTCGCAGTATTTTTTCTGTTGACACCATGACGCCGAGATCAACTATTTCAAAGTTATTACACTGCAAGACGACACCAACAATATTCTTTCCAATATCGTGAACATCGCCTTTGACCGTTGCCATTATAATTTTGCCATTAGTCTGCGTGCTGCCTGTACGTTCTTTTTCTTCTTCGATATAGGGTAATAGCCAGGCAACAGCTTTTTTCATCACTCGTGCGCTTTTTACAACCTGTGGCAAAAACATTTTGCCGGAACCAAATAAATCCCCGACCACATTCATGCCATCCATTAATGGACCTTCAATTACTTCAATTGGTTTATCGTATTGCTGGCGTGCTTCTTCTGTATCTTCGTCAATGTATTCGGTAATACCTTTGACCAATGCATGAGCAAGACGATCCTGTACAGATTCTTTACGCCATTGAAGGTCTGCCGTTTTTTCTTTTGTTGCTCCTCCTTTTACAGTCTCGGCAAATTCAACCAGTCGATCTGTCGCATCTTCGCGTTTGTTCATCAGTACATCTTCAATACGTTCCAGTAAATCCTTTGGAATTTGGTCATATATACCGAGTTGACCGGCATTGACTATACCCATGTCCATACCTGACTTGATGCCATGATAAAGAAAGGAAGCATGCATAGCTTCGCGTACCGCGTTATTGCCGCGAAAGGAAAAAGACACATTGCTTAATCCACCACTGACCAGTGCATGAGGTAGATGCTCTTTTATGAGTCGGCTTGCTTCAAAAAATGAAACAGCGTAATTATTATGTTCTTCCATTCCGGTTGCCACGGTAAGAATATTGGGATCAAAAATAATGTCTTCTGCCGGAAAGCCCACCTGGTTGACAAGAATTTCATATGAACGCTTTGCAACCTCGAATCGACGTTCAGTCGTGTCAGCCTGGCCCTGCTCATCAAAGCCCATAACAACGACTGCTGCGCCATAACGACGTACCAGTCCGGCTTGTTTAATAAATTTATCCTCGCCTTCTTTCAGGCTGATTGAATTGACTATGCCTTTACCCTGAACACAACGCAGGCCAGCTTCTATAACTGACCATTTGGACGAATCAATCATGATGGGTACACGACTAATATCAGGTTCGCTGGCAATCAGGTGTAAAAATTCAGTCATCAAATCTTCGGATTCGAGCATGCCTTCATCCATGCATACATCAATAATCTGAGCGCCGTTTTCGACCTGTTGTCGGGCGATATCGAGGGCTTCTTCAAGTTTGTCTTCTTTGATTAACCTCAGGAACTTGGGGGAGCCAGCTACATTGGTGCGTTCACCTACATTTATGAAGTTAGCTTGTGGAGTAATTGTTAAAGGTTCCAGACCGCTTAAACGCTGATACTTTTTTACCTCTGGTATTTCCCTGGGAGGTAATTTACAAATAGCTTCACTGATTGCTTTTATGTGCTCAGGAGTAGTGCCGCAACACCCGCCAACGATATTGAGAAATTTACTGTCAGCAAATTCACGAAGCATATCTGCCATGTATTCAGGCGATTCATCGTATTCACCGAATTCGTTAGGCAAACCGGCGTTGGGATGTGCGCTGACATATGTATCAGCAATATTGGATAAGTCTTCAACGTATTGACGTAGATCTTTTGCACCAAGGGCACAGTTAAGGCCTATGCTTATTGGTTCTGCATGACGAACGGAATTCCAGAATGCTTCTGCTGTTTGGCCTGTAAGAGTACGTCCAGATGCATCGGTAATAGTGCCGGAAATCATGATTGGTAAATGGGTGTTTTTTTCTTCAAAGTACTCATCGATCGCATATAAAGCGGCCTTTGCATTGAGAGTATCGAAAACAGTTTCAACCAGAAGAATATCCGCACCGCCTTCAACCAGGCCACGTACCGCATGGGAATAAGACTCAGCCAGATCTTCAAAAGAAATATTACGAAATCCTGGTTTGTTTACATCTGGTGATATAGAACAGGTCCGATTAGTCGGACCGATTGCACCTGCGACAAAGCGTGGTTTGTCTTCAGAGGACTTTTCATCGACCATGGCGCGAGCAAGCTTCGCGCTTTCATAGTTTAACTCATATGCAAGCCCTTCCATTTGGTAATCAGCCATGGCAACAGAAGTGGAGTTAAAAGTATTGGTCTCAATAATATCTGCGCCGGCATCAAGAAAAGCGGCATGGATAGCGCTAATGATCTCTGGGTTCGTAAGGGAGAGCAGATCATTATTACCTTTCAGATCACAAGGATGATCTTTAAAGCGATCGCCCCGATAATCAACTTCTTCCAGTTTGTAAGACTGGATCATGGTACCCATCGCTCCATCAAGCAAAAGGATGCGTTTATTCAGCAAGTCCCTTAGCAGGGTCTCTCGATCACTGATATTTGAATTAATCATTACTAATCACACTCATCGTCAAAGAGTGGAATGACTTGATTTACGAAGGAATGATTTAGGTTCGGCCCTCGCTTATGTCGTCAAATCCAAACAATTTAAGCGAGCGCGGTTGCAAAATGGTGACTTATCCAAGCCTGGCAGGTCCAACCTGTCGCAGCGCTCCTCAGATAAGGGTAGCAGGCGGATTCTATTACGAAAAATTCAGAATATCCAGTACCAGAATTTGATATCAGGTATTATCCGGCGCTGAAAGTTTAGCAAATACACAAATAGAATATATGAGTTCATCACCATTCCACTTTCTTAGCGTGCCAAGCGTGATGCTAAGTCTGGCAATAATTTTACTGTCGACGACCGTCTATGCTGATCTCAGTGATTTAAAAGTCTATACACCAATAGTAGAAAAAGGCGACTTCGGGTTTGAAGTGCTAGGCAACACTACGATTGATGCAAATGACGCAAAGGGTGGCTTTCAATATCATGAATTTGAATTCGAATATGGTGTTACCGACTGGTGGGCGTCTTCTATAACCAACAGTCTGGTCGTCCCTGCAGATGGTTCTCTAAAATATAATGTGTTTGGCTGGGAGAACACATTTCAATTTACTGAAGAAGGTAAATACTGGCTCGATTTAGGTGTTCATATAGAACTGGAGTTCGACGATGAAAAAGATGAATCTGATCAGGTCGAAGTAAGATTTATGTTTCGTAGAAATACTGATGCTGTTGAGCATATTTTAAATTTAAACTTTGAACAGCAATTTGGCAGTCAGGCCGAGGAAAGCCTCGAACTGGAATATATCTGGCGATCCAAATTTAGAATAACGGAAAAAGCAGCAGCAGGGTTTGAAGCATTCGGTGCCCTGGGCGAAGTAAAAAACTTTGAACCTGTGAAAGAACAGGAACACATTATGGGGCCGGCCTTTTATTACGATTTTGAACTGGGAGATATCGAAGTCGAATCTCACCTGGTCTGGCTTTTCGGTTTAACTGGAGCCAGTGCTGATAATACTTTTCGGTGGCAGCTGGAGTTTGAATTCTAATGACAAATAACTATTGCGAGCAAATACTCAATAGCTATGGAACAGTGCCTTTTTGTAGTATTACGCATATAATTCACCTTGCCTGAGCAAGTCAGGATTGTTATCTAATTTTACGGTGGGGATTAATTCATGTCGGAGCATAAACATCAAATTGTTATTGTGGGTGGAGGAACGGCTGGGATTACTGTAGCAGCAAGTTTAGTGCGTCAGTCCGGTGGTTCTAACCTGGATATTGCTGTTGTCGAACCAAATACTGAACATTATTATCAGCCTGCCTTCACACTGGTGGGCGCGGGTAGTTATACGCTGGATAAAATACGAAGAGAAGAAAAAAGTTTGATCCCTGCTGGTGTGAACTGGATAAAAGGCAAAGCCGCCGGTTTTGATCCAGAAAACAACAAGCTGGCTCTCGAGTCAGGAGATACCCTGGTATATGACTATCTTGTCATGTGTCCGGGGCTGGAATTGAATTGGGAAAAAATTGCCGGTGCTGCAGATGCGCTGGGTAGCAATGGCGTATGCAGTAATTACTCACCGGAACACGTGGAATACACCTGGTCCTGTATTCAGAATCTGAAAGCAGGTGATAAAGCAATATTTACCCAGGCACCATTACCATTTAAATGTCCCGGCGCACCACAAAAAATTGCCTATCTGACAGCAGACTATCTACAGAAAAGAGATCTGTTAAAGGACTGTCAGGTACATTTTCTTACCCATGGCCCGGGATTATTTGCAGTGCCAATGTTTGCAAAAGAGCTGGTGAAAGTAGCAGATCGTTATGGCATTAATGTTCACTACCAGCACAACCTGGTGTCTATAGACAGTGCAAACAAAAAGGCCACATTTGAAGTGGTTGGTGGTGAGAATGAAGGTGAGTCAGTTACGTTGGACTATGACATGTTACATTTCACACCACCTCAATCGCCACCTGAGGCTATTAAGGCCAGCTCACTGGCTAATGAAGGCGGTTATATCGATATTCATCAGAACACGATGCAACATGTAAAGTATAAGAATATATTTGCTCTAGGTGATGCCGGTTCAACACCAAACTCGAAAACAGCGGCCGCTGTGCGTAAGCAAGCACCTGTTGTAGTTAAACATTTGATCAGCATGATTAACGGTGCTGAACTTTCTCAGGAATATGATGGTTATGGTTCCTGTCCGCTGACTACAGGCTATGGCAAGGTCATAATGGCTGAGTTTACCTATGGTGGCAAAGTAACACCCACATTTCCCCTGGACCCAAGGAAAGAACGCTGGGTGAACTGGTGGATAAAGGTTACCGGGCTACCGATTTTTTACTGGAGCTATATGCTGAAAGGTTACGAGTGGTTTTTCAAGCATAATACGGATTATGTCGATCCAACTCTTTAGTTTGTGTTTCCAACCGGGGCAGCAAAAGCATCACCGATCAGTTTATCTACATTATCTCCAGTTAAACTTCTTAGGAAAGCCAGTAGATAATTAATTTCTTTCGATGACAAGTTCAGCGGTTGGAGAATCGGATCGAGTAATTCATTTTTTATTCCACCGTTATTATAAAACTCGATAACTTCCTGTAAGTTTGATAATGAACCGTCATGCATATAAGGCGAGGTAAGGGCAATATTTCTCAAGGTTGGAGTTTTGTATTTCCACCTGTCTTCAGGTTTGCCGCTGATTTCATAATAGCCTAAATCATTTGGTTTCGTTTCCGATGAATCGGCGATGACTTTACTATCAACCTCTAACCAGGTGCCTGGTGCCACTAGAAGCTTCCGGCTCAAAGGGCGCTTTTGCATAGAGTTCAAATAACCGATGCCGGTATTATGTAGTTTATAATCGCTAAAAAGTGCGTGTGCTCTCTCTATTGTATGGCATGCGACGCATCTGGCTTTGCCTGTAAATAGTTTATATCCCCGTTCAGCATCCTTACTCATTGCATTCGTTTCCTTTGCGAAATACCAGCGGTCAAATGCACTGTTGCCCGAAACAATGGCTCGTTCATAACTGGCTATGGCTGTGCCGATATTAAGCATGTCAGGAGCCTGACCATTAAAGGCCTTTCTGAATTGAACAAGGTATTTTTCAATTGATTTTATTTTTTCGATAACGCGTCCCACGGATGGGTTCCCCATTTCATTATGCGCGAGTAAAGGCCCCCAGATTTGTTGTTCGAGGGTGCTATCACGAGCATCGTGAAAAAGACGTTTTGCATACGCGACATTGTAAATTGTAGGAGAGTTACGTCTTACGGTCCGACCTTCAATACCAACTGCTGAGGCTAATTCATTATTTCCAAAACCCTGTTCGGCAATATGACACATAGCGCAGGAAAACGTATTGTTATGAGATAAGCGGCGGTCATAAAATAGTTGTCGGCCAAGCTCGACTATGTCTTTGGTAATTTTTGTATCAGATTGATTAGGAAATGCAGGTAAACCCAGAGGCGGTTTGTTGATATATGCCATCAAATTTATCTGCTTGCCTTGTCTTGATTGCAAACTTGATGCCCTGGTTTCGTACTGCGTACTTTCGTAACCACCTTTATAATCACCAGCTCCATGCAAAGCAGGCTTGTGAACAGCTCCCTCCAAGTCAGGTTTGACAGAATCAGAAGATTCGAGTGCAAGGGTCTTGATGTCATTTACAACAGTTTCGGGATGCAGGAAAGAGGTGCTGTAAATATTTCGAATTTGTTTTTTCTTATCTATTAAAAATACCCTGAGGATATGGGATATGCTTCCTGTTTCCTTACCATTCTCATCTAGATCCTTGAGAATAGACTGGCTGTATTTATTTAAAATTGGTTCCAGTTCCAGTTCTGATTTTGTCGTCAGAAACTGCCAGTCAAAATCATCTTTACTGAAGTTCTCTCCATAGTTTCGCATTACCTCCGGAGTGTCATTAACGGGATCGAAACTTAAACTGATAAAACGAACATGATTCTGCAGCACTTTTTCTTCTAGTAATCTATTTTGAACCTGACTCGTGACATAGGTCGCTAATGGACAGCCATTGATATCATCGCAGTGAGTGTAAATAAAACTCAGGACGACATATTTGTCAGCCAAAAAATCATGTAAGCGCGAAGGTTTGCCCTGCATGTTCAGGACTTTGCCGTCACCCGCTGTTGCTATTATGGGTAGAGAATAACTTCCTGTCAGGGGTGCATCATAGGAGAGTGACTGGTAACCCGGGGCAAGTACCTGTGGTTTCTGCGTCGCTTTTTTAGCGTGATTACTATGAGCAGAAAGAGTGCTGCAAATAAGTAAAAGAAAAATGCCGGTAACGCATAGCCTTACCGGCATAGTGATTTTTTGCAAAGCTTACGCTCTCTTTTATTTCTGAGTCGTGGCTACCCGAATTGCATTTTCCAGAGGTGAACGTTTGGCATAAAGTGAATATGCGCCAAAACGCATCTGGTGCGGGAGCCCGAGTTTTTCTTCGATGAAATCGATGGAAAACTTATGACTCAATTTTTTTCCATCCCAGTCATAAGCCTTGAAATACTGAACATCGCCGGTGTCTGACTGTTTCTTGTCCCAGTTAGCCAGCAGAGAGGAGGTGAAATATACACGAGTCCCATCCCAGCTTTGCGAAGTCATGTTTATCTGAGCGCCAATATTTTTTGTATAAACTTCTTTAGGACTGAATGGATCAGAGATATCAAATACTCTTGCCATACCATCATTCCAGGTATCTACCCAGAGAATGTTGTCGTCTGCTGAAATAGATATATCAACAGGCAGCGGAATTTTACTGGCGTCAGCAATATCTGCCACATCCTTTGCTTGCCATTCACCGGCATCATCTTCATAGATTAACCAGATTTTGGAAGTCAGAGCGGTAGTGGTAAAACAATAATTATTCTGAGAACCCCATGCACAACGAATTTCCAGTGGCGCGCCCGGGACATCGAGGATCTTCTTCGGTTTACGTGTATGCAGATCCCAGATAACGACGGTATTGCCGAAACGTTTCATCGCTTCGCCATCGCCCATCATTTTGCCGAGATCCATCATGTAATTATTCCAACCGGTAAAAGAGGAGGTGACCATTACATTACGGCGGGGCAGAGCACGTATGTCATAACCATAACCATCAGCAAACTTTCCGCTCTTTACTGCGCCGCCCAAGTTCTCATCTGTTGGCATCCAGTGTGTTGTGATGTATTCACCTTCATTGGTGTATTCAACCAATGCGGTTCGACCGCCATGATCCTTATCATTGGAAAGTCCTGTTATCATCATACGACCAGGAAGGGCATAGGTAGTATGGGGTCCAACGACGCCTCCGCTTTTCGAAACAAAATTGTCGACTGTTTTATAGAGACTGGGTTTTGCCGGATCACTATGCACGTCGAA